>CAZEQV010000267.1:0-5243 GCA_964514435.1 uncultured Verrucomicrobiota bacterium | reverse complement strand
TTGACCGGCCTCGCCGTTCGTTGTTCAAAGAATCGGTGAAATATTCAGGCTAGGGGGCTTGGGGGGATTCTTCTTCTCTTCTAACTTGTGACTCTCTTCCATGGTAACACTCCAGGTAGTTCTTTGATTGAACTACAGGTTCTTAGTGTTACCCTGTTTCCCAATGATTCCAGTCTCACGGTCCGGTTGTTAGGACACCGGACACCCACCCCCCTCGCGCAAGAAGAATTTCTCACCGCCCGCAAAGCCAGTGCTCTGTCAAAGCACAATCCGAGGGTCGTTGGTAGGGCTGAACCGCCGGGCCAGCCGCGAATCACCAACGACTCGGCGCGCCCGGCGGTCGCGCCCCACCTTTAGAGCGTGTTGAGAAATTCCGATTCCAACGAGTGTTGAAGCCGCGAGCAGCTCCGAGAAGGACTCGCGGCTTTACAACACAATTCCAAAGCACGCTCTAAAACTTGCGGTCGTAGCTGCGGATAATGCCGATGGCGCGTCCGAGGATGCGGGTCTCGCCGGCCACAAGGATCGGCTCGTACCGGGCATTGGCGGGCTGCAACCATAGTTTGCCGTTTTTGCGAACCAACCGTTTCACCGTCGCTTCCCCGTCCACATGCGCCACCACAATCTGACCGGACTCGGCGCTGTCCTGCGACCGCACCACCACCAAATCGCCCTCGTGGATGCCGTCATCAATCATCGAATCGCCGACCACTTTCAAAGCAAACACTTTGTCACCGGAAAACTCGGAGGAAAGGTCAATCGTTCCCTCGATGTTCTCATCGGCCAACAACGGTCCGCCTGCCGGCACTCGTCCCAGAATCGGCAACGCCAACGGCGGCAATCGGGGAATCAACCCGCGCGCTTTTCCCTCGGCTGGCCGCAGGTATCCCTTGTGCCGCAATGCCTGCAGATGATCGCGCACCGTGCCGGTGGAACGAAATCCGAATGCCGACCCGATTTCGCGCACCGTGGGCGGCCGGCTTTCCTGGCGGATATGCTCGGTTATGAACTTGAGAAGTTTTTTCTGCTGACTGGTGAGCGTCGTTTTCACACGAATACCACTACCACACAGATGTGTGGTTCTCAACTGAAAAAGTTTTTGACGTTGAATGTCACTTGCCGGTTTTTCCCGCCGAGCCTACAGTCGCCAACATTATGAGCAATCTGTTTGATCTCTCCCGGTTGATGTCCGTGGTATTTGATCCCAAACCCGGCGAAGCAGTGGGTGTATTCATTGACCTGCCCCACCCCGCCGACGTGGCGCGCAAACCGTTCCTTGACGATGCGACGCTGATCACCCAACGGATCGCTTGGAACCAATTCTATCAAGGGTTGCTCACACAGAAAGCTCCCGTCGCCTATTCCCGCGTGGAGTTTTACGCCTACGAACCGACCGGTGGCAGCAATCTGGAATTACCGGACACCGTGGTGGATTTGCAGGGCCGCACCTTGCGCTTGGTCGAAGACGTGTTGCCACACCTGAATATCGTGCTCTACTTGTCCACATATTCCGCCACCGCCCCCATCACCGCATTGGCCAAGAAAATGGGTTTCCGCGGCGGCACGATGCATGGGTGCAACGACATCATTCTCAATAGCGGTCTGGCCAAGGACTACAACGTCGTCTCGGCCAAAGCGGAGCGATTCCGGCAAGCTGTCACCCGCTGCGACGATGTGGTGATTGAGTTCGTGGTGGGTGGCCAGAAAGCCCGGCTAACCCTCGAACTGGGCCGGCAAGAAGCCCAAAAGAGTCACGGCATCTGCCGCACGCCCGGCGAAATCGCCAACTTACCGGCTGGCGAAATCTACTGGGTTCCCACGAGCGCGAACGGTCAGTTTCCGCTCAAGTTCAAGGAAGACGGCACCATCGGCCTGTTCGATGTCCGGGACGGTTTCATCCGTGATGGCAAACTTGTTCGCGGCGAACAGTCCACCCTCGACGCCGCGCTGACCAAGTTCAAAACCGATCCGGCCACGGGCGGAATTGGCGAGCTGGGACTCGGCACGCAAGTTCTTCCGTTCTCCGGCGCGGACATCCAAGACGAGAAGGTGCTGGGCACATTCCACATCGCCACGGGTCGCAGTGATCACCTCGGCGGCAACCTCACTCCGGACCGTTTCAAGGAGAAACGCAACGCCACCCACGAGGACATCTTGTTCGCCCCGCACAAGACACCCGAAATCGAAGTGCCCGGCGTCTGGATGCACAAGGATGGACACGAGCAACTGCTCATCAGCCGGTATGCCGCGACCGACTTTGTGAACCGGGTTGCGCTGTGAGCCGCAATCCCTACGAGACCGACCGGTACCTTCACGAATACCTGTTGTTCCACTTCGGAACGCCGCGACAAATATGTCCGCACCCAATCGTGCCGCGCGAAGCGCTGCAGTTTCACCGCCGCATCCTCCAGCGTAATTTACTGCCGGTGCGCTCACGCCGCGAGTCAACCGGCCTGGACGTTGGCTGCGCCGTGGGACGGATGACGTTTGAGCTTGCGCGCAAACTGGGGCACGTGACCGGCGTGGACAATTCGCGGACGTTCATCCGCGCGGCCCAAAGAATGCAGCGTACCGGCATGGCTCGTGTCCGCGTCCACGACGAAGGCAGCCGGTACCGTGAAATCAACGTTCGCCATCAAACCACCGGCCAAGTTTCATTTCAGGTCGGCGATGCGCAGAACTTGGGGAAGCTTGCCGGCGCCCCGTTCGACGTGGTGGCGGCGATCAACCTGATGTGTCGTCTGCCGGAACCACGACGATTCTTCGCGCAGTTGCCGGAACTCGTGAAGCCAACCGGGCAGCTCATTCTCGCGTCGCCATTCAGTTGGCTGCCGGAATACACCGCGTCGTCCCGTTGGATTCACTCCGATGAACTGCTGGCGTTGCTGCGCCCGCACTTCCACATGGCGCGCCACAACAAACTACCGTTCGTGATCCGCGAACACAGCCGCAAATATCAGTTCGTTTTTTCTGACGTGTTTACGTTCATTCGACTTTGAGTTTCGCAGCGCGGATGGCGTGCGTCGTGGTTTTGTCGCCAACGCGGACCACCAACCCCACGGTTCCCTCAAACTCGATGCCTTCGCCCTTGTACTGGAATGGCTCGCCGTTGAGCAGGACAACAGCTTCCCGGCCGTCCGGCAACTTGACCTTCGTGACGCGACCTTCTTTGTCGAGGATTGTTGTCGTCAACGCGGTTTCCTCTTTGCCGCGCACGCCGAAAGCCCACGTCGCGTGCGTGCTCTTGGGCATGTCCCAACGCAGGACGATGGATGATTTGAATTTGTTGACAGGCCGCGGATCAGCGGGATTGCCGTCTTTGTCTTTGTATTCGTTCAAGTCATCGTAGTCGGATGTGGTGAAGTTGACGCCGGTCGGATAGAGCATCGCCAAGTCGCCGGTCACGTTGTGCGCGGATTCGAGCGTGGCCCGGTTGCCTTTCACCGTCGTGCCCGCCGGCTGGTAGGAATGCAACCGCCAGATCGTCGGGCACACCGTCTCAACATTGTCGCGCACGACGACCACGTCGGGGTGGATGAAGAGCACTTGCCGGTCGTAGGCGTTGCGGAAGGCGACCGGGCTGGACTCAGCAAGATTGAGCTTGGGATTGTAGGGAAACTCGCAACGGGCATTGGCGTAATCGAACTCCGCTGCGTATTCCTCGTCGCTAATCCAAGGTGCCGGGTATTTGCACGGCAACGGCCAGTTGTTCACGCCCACGAACTCGATCTGCGTGCCGCTGGCGGGACCTTGTTTGTAGAGGTTCCAGTATGTTCCCCCGGGTGGTCCGCCCCAATCGGCGTCGCCGAAAAAGTGGACGTTGCGGCCCCAAAACCACATCGAGCCTTTGTCCTGGTGATGGTGTCCCCAAGACTGGCCGGCACGCAGCACCAAGAAGGATTCGGCATCGTTGTTGGCTTTGGCGCGCATCACGGTGCCGTAGCCTTGCAGCCAGCGGCTTCGCAAGTCGGGTTTCTCCGGTTCGATACCGGCCGGCCCTTTGCCGTCATCCTCTTTCATCATCCACGCCACTTGGCGCATGATGCGTTGCACATCGGCGTTCTTGGAATCCATGAACGGCACGATGCTGCTCTTAAATCGTTCGGCTGGGCCTGACTTGGACAATCCATGATCGCCGACCGGCGGAACGACGCGCTTGCCGAACTCCGCGTCCACGGGCGAATGAACGTAAAGGAAAAACTCCAACATCCGCGCAAACCTCAAATCCTCGGAAAAATCACGGATACCGGAATTGGCCAGCGCCTGCACCATCGGCGTCACGGTCTTGATGGTGTGACCGGCGTACCCGTGGCTTTCCTCCCAGCAACCGCTTTGGGGATACACGTACCGGCCGAGAGCCATGTCAAAACTGACCACGGCATGGTCAATAAACTTCCTCGCCTCCGGGTGCCCCATCGCCGCCAGCCGCAAGGCAAATGTCAGCACGTAACGGTACCGGTCGGCGTTGAAGTTCATGTTCTCCATGCCCTGATAAAACGGGTTCAACGCTTCCGGGTCAGCCCACGGCAACATCGAACGCACACTCGGGCAGGCTGAATCATCCGATGACATATACGCGGTGATGGCTGTCTCCACCATGCGCGCCAGTGTGTTGGTGCCGGCTCGCAGGTTTTCCACCTGACCGTTCCAACCGGCAGGTGGCGGGGAGGTTCCCCGCAGCCGTCCTTCCGATCCGTTGAATGCCTGCAGCCCACCGCGCCCCTTCAACTCCTTCAACACCGTGCCGGCCACGCCTCCGACAACACCGGTCGGCTTGGAGTCCTCGGGCGAAACGGGACTGCCGTCGGAGTTCCACACCAACGTCAACCGATTCAACCGATCCAGCGGCCAGACGCCCTCGACCACGTGCGCCTTGCGCAACGAGGGATTCCACTCAAACCCTTTCTTCGTTTCATCCACGAACTTGCCGGGCGGCATGGCGAAGATCGCCCATTCGCGGTGGCCATCCACGAGCCACGCTTCCATGGCGATGCGGTCTTTCGCGCCTTTCAGTCCGATCTGTCCCCGCGTCATGCGGTCAGCGGGAACCTCGGGGCGAATGTACAAGTCCACGTGATTGACCTTGGCGCGAGTCCAGCGGTCGGGCCGATTGTAGAAACCGCCGACGGCATGGGAAGCGTCGTTGGCGATCAATCCCGTCGTTTCGGTCTTGCCGCCGAAATAGCCAAACTGCGTCCACACCACCAAACGGTTTAGGCATTTCTGTCCTTCGACGTTGATAA
>CAZEQV010000266.1:1300-5244 GCA_964514435.1 uncultured Verrucomicrobiota bacterium | reverse complement strand
GGCGGCTTTGTCGGTTCCGGCGGCGTGGGGTACATGGGACAGACGCCCCCGTTGGATTCACCGTGCCGGCTGGAGGGCATTTGGGGGGTTGCGGAATCGCAGGAGACCGTGGGCATATCCCCGGCGATGTTCGAGGAGTTCGTGATGCCCTACCAGAAGCCGTTGCTGGAAAAGTTCGGGCTGAATTACTACGGCTGCTGCGAAGGGTTGGAGAACCGAATTGACATTGTGTTGAAGAACGTGCCGCGATTGAGAAGGGTGTCAGTCGCGCCGAAAGCCAATCAGGATATTCTCGCTGGCAAGCTGGCGGGCCGGTATGTGTACTGTCGCAAAGCCGATCCGGTGCCGGTCTGTGTCGGGTTCAACGAGGACGCGATACGCCGCGACATCCGACACACGCTGGCAGTGACCGGGGGGCAACCATTGGAGTTGATTTTGAAAGACACGCACACCGTTCAGAACAAGCCGCACCGAATCAAACGCTGGGTGGAAATTGCCCTGGAGATGGTGCAGGCCAGGAACTGAATGGTCATATGGAACCAGAGAGGACTTCCGTGAATATGAACCAACCGAATGTAATTGTTTTTTTTACTGACCAGCAACGCTGGGACTTGGCCGGTGTGCATGGCAATCCGCTGGAGCTGATGCCAAACTTTGATCGGATGGCGATGCACGGAACCCACATCGCCCATTCGTTCACCTGTCAGCCGGTCTGCGGCCCGGCGCGTTCCTGTCTGCAGACGGGACAATACGCCACCACGACAGGCTGCTGGCGCAACGGGATTCCGTTGTCCGCCAAGGCGCGAACACTGGCGCATCATTTCCGCGAAGGCGGATACACGACCGGCTACATAGGCAAATGGCATCTGGGATCGCAAGACCCGGTGCCTGAGCCCGAGCGCGGCGGCTATGAGTACTGGCTCGCCGCCAACGTGCTGGAGATGACATCGGAGCCGTACCATACCGTGGTGTACGACAACGACAACAATCCCGTGACACTTCCCGGCTACCGCGTGGACGCGCTCACGGACGCCGCCATCCGTTACATGGCGCAGCCGCGCCAGAAACCGTACTTCCTCTTCATCTCGTATCTCGAACCGCATCATCAAAACCGCACCGACGATTACCCTGCGCCGACCGGTTACGAGGAACGCTACCGGGGACGGTGGACGCCACCGGACTTGGCCGCGCTGGGCGGTTCTTCCGCCCAACATCTGGCCGGCTATTGCGGCATGGTGAAACGCCTCGATGAAGCACTCGGACGCATTCGGGACGCGTTGAAAAGTCTCGGCCAACTCGACAACACCATCATCCTGTTCACATCCGACCACGGCTGTCATTTCAAGACTCGCAACGCGGAATACAAACGCTCCTGCCACGACAGTTCGGTTCGTGTTCCCACGGCGTTCAGCGGTCCGGGCTTCGACGGCGGCGGTCGCGTCCGACAACTGGTGAGCTTGGTGGACTTGCCGCCCACGTTGCTCGACGCGGCCGGGTTGCCGGTGCCGTCCACCATGCAAGGGCGTTCCCTCATGCCGTTGCTGCGGGGCCAACCTGCACGCTGGACGGAAGAGGTGCTTATTCAGATCAGCGAATCGCAGGTGGCGCGCGCGGTGCGGACGCAACGCTGGAAGTATTGCGTAGCTGCGCCCGGCAAGAACGGCAACAAGGATTCCGCTTCGGACCGGTACGTGGAGGAAAGTTTGTATGATCTGGCCAACGATCCCTACGAACTGACCAATTTGATTGACCGCCAATCGCACGAGGAAGTGGCGGCGGTCATGCGGGAGCGATTGCTCCGACAACTGAACGCGGCAGGCGAACCCATCCCGATTATCGAACCCGCGCTGCGCAAGCCTGCCGGCCAGCGCTGGATCAGCAAGGAAGAATCACGACAATGAAACTGAGTGGGCAAGAACGTGTAAACCGCGCCCTCGAACGACGGGACCACGACCGCGTGCCGCGCCACGAATCTTTCTGGCCGGAGACCATCACGCGCTGGCAGGAGGAAGGCCTCAACGGCGACGCGCGGCAAGTTCTCGAATTGTTGCCGACGGATTTTCACGGCCTGCAGTGGCTGTGGCCGATGGCGTTTCCCGGTCCCGACGAGATTGTGAGCATGGACAAAGACACACGCGTCGTGCGGGACGGCAACGGCAAGCGGGTCCGCTACTGGCGCAATAAGAGCGGCACACCGGAACATTTGGGATTCGACTGCGATTCGCGCGAGAAATGGGAGAGCGTGTACAAACCGGCGTTGTTGAACAGCGGGCTGCAGAACGACCCCGAAGCCGTTCGCCGCAGCTACGCTCTGGGACGAAAGAAGGGCCGGTGGTGTCACCTGACTGGCGTGGAGAGTTTTGAGGAGACCCGCTCGCTGATGGGCGACGAGATCACGCTGATGGCTATGGCCGAGGACCCGGAATGGATTCAAGATGTCTCGCGCACGTTCACCGATGTGACGCTGCGCAACTTCGATGCGTTGATGGGAACCGGTATCCGACCCGACGGCTTGTGGATTTACGGTGACATGGCATTCAAGACTGCGACGATGTGTTCACCGCAGATGTACAAAGAGTTGATCTGGCCGGACCACAAGCGGCTCGCCGACTGGGCGCACGCGCACCGGATGAAGTTTATCTACCACACCGACGGCGATGTGAACGGCGTGCTCGACTTGTATATCGAGGCCGGGTTCGACTGCCTGCAACCGCTGGAATCCAAAGCCAACATGGACATTCGCCAGCTCGTGCCGCAGTACGGCGACCGATTGGCGTTCTTCGGCAACGCGGATGTGATGAAACTGATGACCAATGATCGCGCGTTGATCGAAGAAGAAATCCGGAGCAAACTTGCCGCCGGCAAGTCCCGCAAAGGTTATATCTACCACAGCGACCACAGTGTCCCGCCGCAAGTCAGTTGGGACACCTACCGATTCATCATCGAATGCCTCGACAAATATGGAAGCTACAACTGAAATGACGTTTCGTGAGATGAACTTGCGGGTGTTCCGGCGCGAACCGATCCCGCAGGTGCTGTTTCAACCGAGGTTCGAGCCGTGGTTCCGGCTCCAACGCGACCGGGGCACCGTGCCGGCGCGCTACCGGAACATGACCGTGCGCGATTGCTACGATGACATCGGTTGTTCAATGCGCTACACGCATTACTTCACGGGCGTGAAACATCCGGTGCTGACCGAATGCGCACCGGAGCTGAAGGTGGAAGAAAAAGTGGATGGTTCGACCAAGATCCGAACCTACCGGACACCCTTGGGGGATTTGTGGGAGTCGCATTATCTGACGCCCGAAAACGTCTGGCGGTTGCACGAGCCGGCCATCAAGAGCGCCGCGGATCTGAAAGCATTCATCTGGATTTGCGATCACCAGGCCAAAACTTTTTCCACCGGTCTCTTTGACGAGGGCGACCGGTTCGTCGGACCGCGCGGCGAGCCGCAGTTCTGGGTTTCGCGCAGCCCCATGCAGGCGCTGATCATCGAGTGGATGAAGCTGGAGGACGTGATCTATGCGCTGGCGGACGCACCGGAATTGATGGAGCAAGCGATGCAGGCGCTTGACCGCAGCTATGACCGGATGTTCGCGGAAATCATCGCCTCCGGGCGGGTGAAGATTCTGAATTTTGGCGAGAACCTGCACGAACAGTATTTCTCGCATGATTACTTCGAGCGTTACTACGTTCCTTGGTACGAGAAGCGATCCGGACAGTTGCGCCAAGCCGGCATCTTCACCTACATCCACATCGACGGCTACTTTCACGGGCTGCTGAAGTACCTGGCCAAACTGCCGTTCGACGGCATCGAGGCCCTGACGCCCAAACCGCAGGGCGATGCCACCTTGGAGGAAATCCGCGACCACTGCGGCGACAAAATCTTGCTCGATCTGATTCCTGCCGTTTATTTCATGGCCCCCTACACACGGGACGACCTC
>CAZEQV010000266.1:0-1290 GCA_964514435.1 uncultured Verrucomicrobiota bacterium | reverse complement strand
CATGGCGTGCGTCGAGAAAATCGTTGCTTACTTTCATCCCCGACTCGTCCTCGGCGTGTCCGACGAAGTGCCGGAAGGCGGCGACCAGGAAGTGCTCGAACGCCTCCGCCTGGTCGCGGACTGGTGCCGAAGCAAGACCCCGGAGACGCCTCCATGAAATTCAAACCCGGCATCGCCACGACCGCCGCCCGCTTCGAAGCATGGTGGCATGGCACGGTTCAGGATCGTCCGCCGGTCACGCTCGCCGTCAAACCGACGCGGCCATACCGGGGACCGGTCAGCCGCCATGCGTCGCTTCGCGAACGATGGCTGGACGTTGAGTTCGCCGTGGAATCGGCCATTGCCGGCATGGAACAACGCGATTTTATCGGCGACAGCCTGCCCATCTTCTGGTCCAACGTTGGCCCCGAGATTACTGCTACGCTGCTGGGTTGCGAGTTGGAGTTCGGCGAGCGGACCAGTTGGTCGAAGCCGGTCGTCCACGATGCCGGGCAATGGGAGGAGATTATCGCCCGCCCGCCGAACTTTGGGAACATCTACTGGCAGACAATGGAACGCGCGACACAACTGGCACGCGAACGTTGCGACGGGCGGTATCTGGTCGGCATCACCGACTTGCATGATAGCTTCGACATGCTCGCCGCGCTGCGCGACCCGCAAATGTTGTGCATGGATTTGCTGGACCGCCCGGATCTGGTGCAACAAGCGGCCTTGCACGCCGCGGAAATCTTCACGCAAGCCTTTGTCCGTTGTTACCAGCCGCGAACAGCCTCAACTTGCTGGACACCGTTTTACCATCTCGGGCCGGCTTACGTTCCAAGCTGTGATTTCTGGTGCATGATTTCACCGGAGGTGGCGCGCGACCACGTCGTGCCGACAAAACGCATCGAGATGGCGCCGCTGGAACGAAGCATCTTCCACTTGGACGGCCCGCAGGCGTTGAAACACCTCGACACGACGCTGGGCTTGCCGGGGTTGACGGCGCTGCAATGGGTCTATGGCACCGGCAACGGCCCAGCCCGCCGTTGGTTGGATGTGTACCGGCGCGCCATCGCGGCCGGCAAGAGCGTGCAAATCCTTGCCGAGACCGGCGACGACGCACTGGCCGTGCTCGATGCGCTCGGACCTGAAAGGCTGTGGTTGACGGTGGCGCAAAGGTTCGATTCTGTCGCGGAGGCCGACGCCTTTCTCCGCGAAGTCGAACGCCGCACACGCTCCCCGAGACGGTCCACGAACAAGGGGCAAGTTCGCGCCGAATATACCAAGGAATCATCATGAGCCTGACTTCAC
>CAZEQV010000265.1:0-5280 GCA_964514435.1 uncultured Verrucomicrobiota bacterium | reverse complement strand
TCATGGCATTCTTGATGAACACCCCGCGCATCGCCGAGGTGATGACCGAGGAGCCCGGCTTCTTCACACCCCGCATGGTCATGCAGGTGTGCACCGCCTCACAGACCACCGCCACGCCCTTGGGTTTCAATTCCTCGATGATGATGTCGGCGATCTGGCTGGTCATGCGTTCCTGCACTTGCGGACGGCGGGCAAACGCCTCCACGACCCGCGCCAGTTTGGAGATGCCGACAACGTGCCCGTTGGGAATGTAGGCCACATGCGCTTTGCCGAAGAACGGCATCAAATGATGTTCGCACATCGAGTAAAACGGAATGTCCTTCACCAACACCATCTCGTGATGTTGTTCGTCAAACCGTTTTCGCAGGGCCTGCCCCGGGTCCTGTTCGCCCTCGCCGAAGATTTCCTCGTACATCCGTGCCACACGGTCAGGTGTCTCCCGCAGTCCCTCGCGATTGGGGTCTTCTCCGATGGCGGCGAGTAGCTCGCGGACGGCGGCGCGGATGCGTGTTTTGTTCACAGTTTTCCTTTTCATGCGTTTCATGGGGCGGCACACACCTTACCCGACCCCACCGGCGGGGTCAACGCGCGCTCGTCTTGTCCCAACAACAAGCCTTGAACTTCTTGCCGCTGCCGCAGGGACAGGGATCATTGCGACCGGCCCTCTCCCACGACGAGCGATGCCGCTGTTCCTCATCCTGCGCGCGAATCCAGGGCATGATTTCCGCCGCCTGCCGGCCCGATTGCACCAGCCGCGCCAGCACCTTCATGTCGCGGTCAATATGATGGAAAAACTTCTTGTAACCGCTGCACAGATAATTCAGGCCAGGCTCGTTGTCGGGCGTCCGCATGAACCGATGCTTGGGACATTCCCCGTTGCAGGCAAATCGCACGTCACATTCGCGGCAATACCTCGGCAGCTTGTCCTTCTTGTCGGCGCCAAACCTCCGTTGCTGCTCGCTGTCCACCAGTTGTGCGATCGAAGTTTCCAGGATGTTGCCAAGCTTGTACTGCGGATACACGTAATGATCGCAAGAGAACAGGTCGCCGTTGTGTTCCATCGCCATGGCGCGGCCACAAGTCTCGGCAAACACACACAACGAAGCCGGCATCCCCATCCACACGCCCAGTTGCACCTCGAACATCTGCACGAATATCCGCCCCACATCGTGACGGATCCATTCATCCCAGATCGCGCACAGAAACTGTCCATACGTCGGCGCTTCGACGCTCCAACCCGTGACCGGCGACGGCAACTCACCGCCCTCCAGCTTCGGCGGCTCGGCGAACATGTCGAGCGTGCCGGCCCGCTCCACGAGGGGGATGAATTGGATGAATTGCGCGCCCAACTCCTTGAAATGCCGGTAGACCTCCAACGGGTGCTGCGAGTTGAGGCGATTGACCACGCACAAAATGTTGTATTCCACCTTGTGCTTTTGCAGCACACGCAACCCGGCCAGGACGCGGTCGTAGGTCGGCTTGCCGGACTTGTCCACACGATACCGGTCGTGAATCTCGCGGGGTCCGTCAAAACTGATCCCGACCAGAAAATTGTTCTCGCGCAGGAATCCGCCCCATTCATCATCCAGCAACACGCCATTGGTCTGAAACGCGTTGGTGACCCTCTTGCCGACGGGACAATACTTCTTCTGCAACTCCACGACCCGACGAAAGAACTTCACGCCCATCAACGTCGGTTCGCCGCCTTGCCACGCGAAACTGATCTCCGGCACGTCCTGCTGTTCGATGTATTGGCGGACGTACTGCTCCAAGACCGCGTCCGTCATCCGGAAGTTCTCGCTGCCGGGAAAGAGTTTCTCTTTCTCCAGATAGAAACAGTATTTGCAGTCGAGATTGCAGATCGGACCGATGGGCTTGGTCATCACATGAAAAGCCCGCGGCTCGGATCTCACTGGAATGATTTCACTCATAAACGCGCCACCGTCGCGCCACATCCTACACGTTCGCCCGGCTCACGCAATCCCCGGTTTGATTTGCCACCATCCACGCACTTTGGCATAGAACCCCCATGAAAACCACCGCCCATTACATCTCCGGCACACACTGGGACCGCGAATGGTACCGGCCATTCCAAGAATACCGGGTGCTGCTCGTCCGTCTCGTGGATCTGCTCCTTGATGTGATGGAGAAGAACAAACACTTTCGCTACTTCCAACTCGACGGCCAAACCTGCGTTCTCCAAGACTACCTCGAAGTCCGTCCCGAAAACCGCGCCCGGCTCGCACGGCTCATCAAACGCGGACGGATCCTCGTCGGCCCATGGTACACCATGCCGGACCTGTTCTGTCCCGACGACGAATCCCTCATCCGCAACCTCCTCCTCGGACGCCGCATCTCCCGCGAATGGGGCGTCGAACCCATGCCGGTAGGCTTCATCTGCGACATGTTCGGTCACCCCTCGCAGGTGCCGCAAATCTTCGCCGGATTCGATCTCCATGACGTCGTGCTCGGCCGCGGCACCAATGAACACACCACGCCCATGCTGTTCCACTGGGAAAGCCCTGACGAAACACGAGTCCTCGCCTTCAAGCTCCAAGACGCCGAAGGCTACGGCGCGTTCAACAAGGCGCGCGCCGTCATGGAACGATCCCTCGCCCGTCTCCAGAACATGCGCGACTTCATCGCCGAAATGGAAGCGGCCGGCGATGATCGCCATCAACAAACGGCCATCCGCGAGAAATACGCCCGCCAGGCCATCGCCCATTACGTCGGTCACGAACAGAAACGCAGTCCAGGTGCGCTCGTCTGTCTGATGGATTCGATGGACCATATCCCACCGGCCACCGACCTCGACCGGTACTTCCGCCTCATCCGGGAAGCTTGCCCCGACGTGGAACCCCTCCATTCCAACCTACCGGCTTTCTTCCAGGACGCGCGCCGCATCGCCCAAACGCCCCCGGTCAAAAGGGGCGAACTCCGCGAACCCTCCCGCGACAAATGCGGGTATCTCTGGTTGATCCCCAACTGTGTTTCCTCCCGCATTCGCCTCAAGCAGGCCAACGATCATGCCGTCAACCTTCTGGAACGCTGGGTCGAACCGCTCCTCGCATTCGCCAACCTGACCGGTGCGCCGCCCGTGCCGGCCAAGTTCCTCCACATCGCCTGGCAACACGTGCTGACCAACCACGCCCACGACAGCATCTGCGGTTGTTCCATTGACCAAGTCCACCGCGACATGATGTACCGATTCGACCAAGCCCGCGTCCTTGGCCAACAACTCCGTCATCAAGCCCTGGCCGCTCTCACGGCTGACTGCGCCGACCTGGCCCGCCACCAACACGAATTCACGCTCACCGTGGTCAATCCCCTGCCCCAACCCCGCAATGAAGTCGTCGTGTTCAACGTGGACTTGCCGTTGGATTACCCCGCCGAATTCAAAGAAGGTTTCCGCACCCAGACCCTCAAAGCGTTCACGTTCGAGGATGCCGACGGCAACCCGGTGCCCTATCAACGGCTCCGTTTCGTCCCGCTGACAATCGAACGCTCCCACGTTGCCCAATTCGATTTCCAAAACGACGGCGCGTTCACCCGGTACGCTGTCGCCGCCAAGCTCAACCTGCCGGCACTCGGGTTCACTTCGTTGCGCGTCAAACCGTCCTCCACGCCGGTGCGATCGGTCGGCACACTCCGCACAGGCCCCACGGCGGCGGAGAACGAAAACCTCGGCATCGCCATCGAAGCCGACGGCACACTCACTCTTACGGACAAGAAGAACGGCCAGACCTATACGCACCTTCTCCTGTTCGAAGACCGCAGCGAAATCGGCGACGGGTGGTTCCACGGTCATTCGCTCAACGATGAACAACTGCTCTCCGCGGCCGGCAACGCCCAAGTCGCCGTGGTCCATGAGGGGTCCGAGCTGGCTTCGTTTCGCTCCACGGTGACGTTATCCGTGCCGGCACGATACGACTGGAAGAACGAACGTCCCGCCCGCGACCGCGTGCCACTCGTCATCTCCAGCCTCGTGACACTGCGCCGCGATGCCCGCGTGGTGGATGTGCAAACCACCGTGACCAACAACGCCGAAGACCACCGACTCCGCCTGCTCTTGCCCACGGATGCCCGCCATGCCCAGACCTACCTCGCGCACACGCCCTTCGACATCGTCGAACGCAACATCGCCTGCGCGCCCCAGACCGCCGACTGGCAGGAGATGGAAATTCCAGAGAAACCGTTCCAAGGATTGCAGGCTGTCGGCGACGGCGCGCGCGGACTGGTTTTTCTCAGTGGCGGCGGAATCCACGAAGGCGGCGTCGCCGACGACCAACGCCGCACAATGCACGTGACGCTGCTTCGATCTTACCGGCGCACCGTGGGCACGGGCGATGAAACCGACGGACTTGAACTCGGTCAGATCGAATACCGGTACGCGCTCATGCCTTACGCTGGCAGCTTGCCGGCCGCATCGGCACTGCACGAAATGGCGCGATTGCAGACTGACGTGCTCACCCGTCAAACCGGCCAGCGACCGTCCGGCTACCCGCCGCTGACCGGCTGCGAACGACCGTGCCGCAGTTTCCTCAAGCAAGAATCCGGCACCCTCGTCGTCTCGGCAGTCAAACCGCCGGAATCCGGCCACGGCATCATCATCCGTCTCTGGAATCCCACCGGCGAACCTCAGACCGACGTGCTGACATTCCACGAGAAGCCAAAACGCGCCACGGCTGTTAAGCTCAGCGAGGACGCCGTGGGAGGAAAGTCCGTGACATTAAAAGCCGGCAAGCTGGCCATCACCGCCAAGCCCCACCAGATTGTCAGTGTAAAAGTTGAATTTGATTGATGCGGCGCGCCGCCTCTTCACCCAGACTGACGGCATCGCCCGGTGAGCCCGTAACGGTCGCGTGACGCGCCATCTTGCCATCCTCGCTGAACGCGGCGGCGATCAATCGCAGTTGACCGCTGGCCATAGCGGCGTGCGCGGCATAAGGAAACTGACAGCCGCCACCTATAGCATGAAGGAACTCTCGTTCCGCTTCCACGCACGCCCGCGTGACCGGGTCATTGATCGCCGCCAGAACCTCCGCGGTGCCGGTATCGTGGGACCGAATTTCAATACCGATCGCTCCCTGACCGACAGCCGGTATCATCACATCCGTTGACAATTCCTGCCAATAATACTGCGGCCATCCCTGCCGGACTCCCAAGCGGTTCAAACCGGCCGCGGCTAACATCGTACCCGACCAATCGGCATTCTCGCCGAGTTTGCGAAGCCGGGTCTCCACATTCCCGCGAATCTCGACCACATTCAAATCGGGGCGC
>CAZEQV010000264.1:0-5320 GCA_964514435.1 uncultured Verrucomicrobiota bacterium | reverse complement strand
GGCGTGATTTGCCCATGCAGATTGTGGGATTGAAGGAGGCAACCGGCAGCGTGGACCGCGTCAGCCAGTTGCGGGCGATGGTGGACAAGGATTTCGTGATTCTTTCCGGTGACGATTCCCTGACCTTGCCGATGATGAGCGTGGGCGCATCTGGCGTGATCAGCGTGGCGTCCAACATCGCGCCTAAGGAAGTGACGGAGATGGTTCACGCGGCGTTGGAGGGCGATCTCGCGCGGGCCGGCAGGATCCATGTGCGACTCTATCCATTGTTCAAAGATTTGTTCATCGAGACCAGTCCGGGACCGGTCAAAGCAGCGTTGGCCATGATGGGACAGATTGAGGAAACATACCGGCTGCCGCTGGTGAACATCTCGGATGCCAGCCGAGTCCAGTTGCGGAAGGTCCTGGCCGTTTTGGGGCTGGTAGAATCATGAACCCGGTGCGTGTGATCATTTGTGGTTCCAAGGGCCGGATGGGGCAAACGTTGATTGCTTGTGCCAAAGCCGATCCTGAACTCCGCCTGGCCGGCGAGGTGGATGTGGGCGACGACCTGGGCGGTTTGATGAGCCGTTGCGATGTGATTGTGGAGTTTGCCTTGCCGGGCGCCACACTTTCGACGGCCAAGCTGGCCTCACAGTTCGGCAAACCGCTGGTAATTGGCACAACGGGACATTCCGAGGCTGAAACGCAAGAAGTGAGGAAAACGATCCAGACAATTCCGTGTGTGTGGACCGGCAACTACAGCACGGGTGTGAACACGCTGTTCTGGCTGACGCAGAAGACGGCGGAGATTGTCGGCACCGGTTGGAACATCGAGATCGTGGAGACGCATCACACGGCGAAAAAGGATGCGCCCAGTGGCACGGCGAAACAGTTGCAGTCGGTCGTGAAGAAGGTGACCGGCAGCGAGCCGCCCGCGCATTCGTTGCGAGTTGGGGACGTGGTGGGCGATCACACGGTGACGTTCGGGGTGCCGGGCGAGCGGATCGAATTGACCCACCGGGCCGGCAGCCGCGAGATTTTTGCGAGAGGCGCCTTGCGCGCGGCCAAATGGGTTTGGCGGCAGAAACCCGGCCTTTACGATATGCGGGATGTGTTGGGACTGCGATGAAGGCGGGCCTTGGCCTTGGCTCGAACAAAGGCGACCGGCTGGCGGAGATGCAGGCGGCCAAGCGGTTTGTGACCGGGCTTTCGGCGACGGCAGATGTTCGTGTGTCCTCCCTCTACGAAACCGAGCCGGTGGGGTGCCCGTCGGGATCGGGTGCGTTTCTGAATGCTGTCATCGAGATTGACTACGAAGGTTCCGCGCGCTCGTTGTGGCGGGAGATTTCACGATACGAAGCGGGGCGGGGCAGAACCCGGTCGGGTTTGATCAATGAGCCTCGGGTGATTGATGTGGATTTGCTGTACTGCGGCAACATCGAATGCCGGGAGCCGGACCTTATGATTCCGCATCCGCGAATGATGGAGAGACGATTTGTGTTGGAGCCATTGGCTGAAATCAGGGCGGAGCTTTTGTTGCCGGGAACGAATCGAACGGTGGCGAAGATATTGGCGGGTTTGCCCGTGGGAGGCGGCAAGGTTACGTTGTGGCGGCGTGAGTGGTGAAAGATGAATGACCGCAAGATTACCGTTCAAAGTTTGCGGGAGATGAAGCGGCGAGGGGAGCGAATCGCGGCGTTGACGGCGTATGATTACTTTACGGCCAAGATCATGGATGAAGCGGGCATTCACCTGATACTCGTGGGCGATTCCTTGGGGATGGCGATGCTGGGTTACGAGAACACGTTGCCGGTCACGATGGAGGACATGGTGTATCACACGAAGGCGGTGGCGCGTGCCAAGCCGGCCGCTCTGTTGGTAACCGATATGCCCTTCAAGAGTTACTCGACGGTGGGTGAGGCGTTGCGCAATGCCGGCAAGCTTGTCGAAGCCGGTGCGGAAGCGGTGAAACTCGAAGGCGGTCAAAATATGATCAGGCAAATCACGGCGTTGATTGAGGCCGGTATCCCGGTGTTGGGTCACATCGGACTGCTCCCGCAATCAATCTTGGAAATGGGCGGGTACAAGGTTCAAGGCCGGGCGCCCGGGGACGCGGAACGGTTGCAGCAAGACGCCCACGCTTTGGAGCAAGCCGGTGTGTTTGCGATGGTAATTGAAGGAACCGTGTCGAGGGTGGCGACAGAGATCACCCGGTCAGTCTCGATTCCAACGATTGGCATTGGGGCAGGGGCGGGGTGTGACGGTCAGATTTTGGTGAGCAACGACATGTTGGGGCTGTTCACGGCGTTTGTTCCCCGGCACGTCAAGCGATACGCCGGTTTGAGCGAGGAGATGCGGCGCGCTTTTGAACGATACCGGGATGAGGTCCAGTCCGGTGAGTTTCCCGGCGCGGCCAATTCTTTCCCGTGAGCGGGTCGGTGATTATCGGGACTGCGGGCCCAAGAGGAGGGGCAGGGCGTAGATCAGGCCGAAACACAGAACAAGCAACAGCACGGCTGCGGAAGCGATCCACATGAGACGGGTCATAACCTTCCACATCCAGCACATATCCACGAATACGCGCCAAGCCGTGGTGAAATCGGGGTCGGTCCCGAGTTTCTGGTGTTCCTCGTCGGTAAGCATGGCTTGGAGATAACCGTCGTAGCGGACACGCTCTCCGATGTTGATGGTCTCCTGATACCAACTGGTCAACGGATCATGACGGACGCCGTGCTGGACGCGGCGGTCGTGGAGGAACGATGGCAACCGCCGTTCCAAGTCGAGTATGTAGCGGTTCACGACCTCGGACGGTTGGTCAGCGCGTGAAAAATGATTCGACATGAGCCGGGAGCGACTTGATCAGAACTCAAATTTCAGACCGCTGAAACGCTTCTCGATTTCTGTCATCACGCGGCGCTCGTCTGTTTCGCCCTTGGCGATGAAGGTCACCGACCATCGCAGGAACGGGCCCGCGTCGTCCCACGGAACAGTGGAGATGAGTTTTTCGGTGATCAGCCATTGAGAAACTTCTTCGGCATTGGCGAATTCGCGGCGTGAGCCGTCAGCGGCGGTTACGGCCTTGGGCGCGCGAACGTAGAGGAAGAACGAGCCGCGGGGTTTGTTGGCATCGAAGCCGAACTTGCGGAGGCAGGCTACGAGCATGTCCATGCGGCGGGAATACTTGAACGCAATCTTATGGGTGATTTCGGGATGCTCCAGCGTGGCGGCGCAGGCTTTTTGGATGGCGAGAAACTGGCCGCTGTCGGTGTTGTCTTTGACATTGGCATAGGCGCTGATGAGCAATGGATTGCCGACGACAAAACCCAACCGCCAACCGGTCATGTTGAAAGCTTTGCTCATGGAATGCAGTTCCACCGCGACATCCTTGGCGCCCGGAACGGCGAGGATGGACAGAGGCGCGCCTTCAAACACAAGAGCCGCATAAGCGGCGTCGGAGATCACGACGATCTTGTTGCGCTTGGCGAAGGCGACCACTTTCTCGTAGAACGCCTTGGTGGCGCTGGCGCCGGTCGGGTTGTTGGGATAGTTGATGACCAGGACCTTGGTCCTTCTCAGGACATCGCCCGGTATGGCGTCGAGGTCCGGCAGGAAATGGTTCTCGGCGGTCAGTTTGAGATTGTGGACTTCGCCGCCGTACCACTTGGCGTGGGTGCCGAAGACGGGGTAGCCGGGCACGGTCATCAGCACCACGTCACCGGGATTGATCAACGCCGCCGGCAAGAGCGAAAGCGCCGCTTTGCTGCCGATGCTGTGGCACACCTCGGTTTCGGGATTGAGGCCGGTCACGCCGCACACCTTCTCCATCCATTGCACGGCGGCACGTTTGTATTCGGCACCGCCGTTGTCGGCGTAACCCCGGTTCTCCGGCTTCGCAGCTTCCTCGGCTAATGCGCGGACACTGAGCGGGAACGCCATCTCGTCGGGTTCTCCCACGCCGAGATCGAGCAGTTCCATGTTCGGGATGGCCTCCTTGGCAGCCCGTTTGGCGCGTTTGATCTTTTCAAACTTGTAGATGGCGGTGTCTTTTCCGAACTTGGCTCCGCCTATGCGGTCGGCGAATAGTTGTTGGATATACGATTCAGACATGGCGCTCGGACTTAGCCACAAAATCCGGGGCCTTGTCAACGGCGGCGCGGCGAATTTCTTTTCACGTGACGAGGCGGGTATGGGCGGTTACTTTTCCGGCGTGCAGATATTTCACACTGTCAAAGAAATGCAGGCGGCTGTTGTGGCCGGCAAACGAACCAAGCGGCGGATTGCCTTGGTGCCGACGATGGGCGGGCTGCATCAAGGGCACGTGGCCCTGATCCGCAAGGCGCGGGAGCGCGGAGCCGCTGTGGTGGTCAGCATTTATGTGAATCCCGCTCAGTTCAACAACCAGGATGATTTCATCCAGTATCATCGAGACCTGGAAACCGATTTGCGATTGTGCCAGCGGGAGAACGTGGAAGTGGTGTTTACGCCGTCGGACGATGAAATGTATCCGGGCAGCGTCGCGGAACCGACCACGTGGGTGGAGGAGTTGGACGTGGCGCGGCCTTTGGAAGGTGAGAAGCGGCCGGGACATTTCCGGGGCGTCTGCACGGTGGTGGCGAAGTTGTTCAACATCGTGCAACCCGACATGGCCATTTTTGGCGAGAAAGATTTCCAGCAATTGCGTGTCGTGCAACGGATGACGCGTGACCTCTGTTATCCCGTTGAAATCGTGCCGGTGCCCACGGTGCGTGAAGCGGACGGCCTGGCGTTGAGCACGCGCAATCAACGGTTGGACAGCACCGAACGGGCCCAGGCGGCCGTGTTGTGGAAGGCCCTGTCAGTGGCGCAGGATTTGTTCAACGGCGGCGAACACAACGGGTATCGTCTGCGGGCGGCCATGATGCGGACGCTGGAACTGGCGCCATCGGCGCGTGTGGACTACGCCGAGGTCGTGTCGGGCGACACCTTGCGTCCCGTGGCCGAAGTGAAGCGTGGGGATGTGGCGTTGATTGCCGTGTATATCGGCAGGACACGGTTGATAGACAATCTGCCGCTCTGAACGTGCCGTCCTAAGTTCGGTGATTACACAACCGGCAGGTTTGTGTAAGATTTGCACTATGGGATCGCTCAATCAGCGCAACTTTGATTTTCTCGTCATCGGCACCGGAATCGCGGGATTGACGTTTGCCCTGAAAGTGGCCGAGCAGGGCAGGGTGGGGTTGATCACCAAGAAACACCGCGCCGAAAGCAACACCAACTACGCCCAAGGCGGCATCGCCGCCGTCATGGCGCAAGATGATTCGCTCGAACTGCACGTTCGCGACACGCTGGAAGCCGGCGC
>CAZEQV010000263.1:0-5339 GCA_964514435.1 uncultured Verrucomicrobiota bacterium | reverse complement strand
CAAAGCCTGATATTTGTCTTCGGGATTCTGGTCGGTGACCTGCGCGGTGCCCCTCAACTCGCGCAAGGCTTTCAGTACGGCCGCCGTGGTCACACCGTGCCGTTGCAGCAGCTTGGTCGTCTCGGCAATGCCGATCAACATATGCTCGGTGCTGACGTATTGGTCTTTGAGCTTGTCGGCTTCGGCAAATCCCACATCCAGCGCGGCACGAAGAGTCTTGGACAAGTACATTTGACTCGAATCAATGCCTTGAACCTGATGACGCTTGTTTAGATCCGCGTCCAAAGACCGCCGGATCGAATCCGAGTTCGCTCCGAGTTTGTCCAACAGCGGGCGGACCAAGCCTTCTGGCTGTTCGATCAACGCGGCCAGCAGATGTTCACAGTCCACCTCTTGATGGTGAAGTTTCGCTGCTGTCTCCTGCGCCGACTGCAAAGCTTCCTGAGCCTTGATTGTCAGTTTGTCAAATCGGATCACATTGACCTCCCGCCTTCCGTGAATGCCAATCTGACACGCTCACAGAAAGCTGTCACAACTTCCCGGTCAAGTTGTCCCGTTTCACATCGGTTGCTGCGTACCGGGCACGCTTAGCTTACTGTGTGCCGGGCACAATGAAGGGCGCAAACCGCCTCGACTGTTCCAAACTACGAATGGGCGAGGTCCGCGATCAGCTTCTCCAATTCAACCAGACGCTTCCGCATTTCCGGTATTCGTTTGAACGAGGCCAGTTGCTTCTTGAATTCCGATTGAGGAGTGGCGGGAAAACCCATGACGATCGCGTCAGCGGGAACATCTTTGGTCACACCCGCCTGGGCCATGATAACCGCCCGATCACCGATCGTGATGTGCCCCACCACGCCAACCTGGCCGGCCAGGGTCACGTAATTCCCCACGATCACACTGCCGGCGAGACCGCTCTGACCGCAGATGATGCAGTGCTCGCCGATAACGCAGTTGTGTGCGATCTGCACGAGGTTGTCAATCTTAGTGCCGGTGCCGACACGCGTCTTGCCGTAACGTCCCCGGTCGATGGCGGTGTTGGCTCCAATTTCGACATCGTCCCCAATCTCCACCGTGCCATTCTGAGGGATTTTCTGGTGTCGGCCTGTGACAAATTCAAAACCGAAACCATCAGCTCCGATCACCACGCCGCTATGGATAATGCACCGCTCGCCAATAACCGAATCTTCCCGGATCGTAACACGGGGATACAGCAAACCGTTGGTGCCGATTCGGCATCGCTGCCCGATGAAACTGCCGGCTCCGATTACGCAGCGGTCACCAATAATCGCTCCCTCTTCAATGATGACGTGGGCTTGAATACATACGTCACGACCCACAGTCGCACCTGGTGAAACCACGGCGGTTGGATGGATGCCGGGCGGGTACTGGACCGGCGGCGCCATGAAGTGTTGTACCACCTTCACAAAAGCCTGTTGCGGGTTGCCGACACGCACCAAGGCACAATTGACCGACAACCGGCTGGCAGTATCAATGATGATCACCGATGCCAAAGTCTTGCTGGCCATGGCGAGGTATTTGGAGTGCCCGACAAATGTAACCTCCCCAGGACGAGCCTCACGAATACCCGCGCAACCGGTCACGACGACATCAGGATTTCCAGTAAGCTGTCCGCCTACAAGTTGGGCGATTTCGCGCGCTGTTAGTTGCACATCTATTGAATCCGTGCGTCAGGGCTTGGGTGCGTTCTTGTTCAGAACTTTGAGGATCGCATCGGTGATTTCGAGCGAATCTTGGCTGTACACGATGGACGGCACGCCGTTGAGCGTGTTGCCGGACTTGTCGAAGACAAATTGATAGCCGCTGTCCTTCGCTTCCTTGGCGATGATCTCGTTGATCTCCTTGAGTATGGTCATGCGCATCCGCTGGGTTTGCTCTTCGAGGATTTTCTGGTGGTTGCGACGGTATTCTTCGATTTCGCGCTGCGATTTTTGAGCATCCGCCAGCTTGTCGGTCAACGCCTTTCGTTTCTGGTCACGGATTTCAGCGGAGTATTCCGGTTTGTCCTGTTCTTCGCGGAGCTTGTTGATTTCCTCGACGAGCTTCCGGTACCCGTCCATGAGGGTCTCGTGTTCCTTGTTGAACGAATCGGCCGTCTCCTTCAACTTGGCCGAAGCCTGTGGCGTCTTGTAATACTCATTGAAAATCTTGTTGAGGTCTACCACCACCATCCGCCCTGTTTGCGCCCCGGCACTCCCCGCAAAAAGCCCGACTGCCACCACGCCTACCGCCACCCATTTGACTGCGTCCATGTTCATTTGAAACATTCCTTTCATTGTTTGGTCAGACGCCTCCGTGCATCCGACTGTTCAATCTCAACTAAAACTGATAGCCAACGCTGAATTGAAACTGCCCGCTCCGACCACTCTTGTCATCGGTCTGTATGGGATATCCGTAATCCAACCGGATCGGCCCAATGGGCAGATTCATCCTCAAACCGACACCCGCGTCTGACTTCAAATCACTGAAATCGTATTCATACGCGTCCCGCCAGACATTGCCAATATCAAAAAAGAACGCGCCGCGGATGCGTTCCACAATCGGGAACGTATATTCGATGGTGCCTAGAATGTACGTGTCGCCCCCCACCGGCTCTTCATCTATGTCTTTGGGACCAACCATGCGGTACTCAAATCCACGCATGGTATTCGCGCCCCCCAGAAAGTACCGGTCATAGATGGGCACATCGTTGACTTTGACAACGCGCGTCTTGTTGCCTTTCTTGTCAACCACGGTCGGAGCGCTCCCTTTTGTGTCGCCATACGCGGCGGCCACACCGGTGGCGCCGATCAACTGCAGCACGTGCTTGTTGAAGAACGGAAAATAAAAAGTCGTCTTGGCCGTCAGCTTGTAGATATCCACATCACCGCCCAAGGGTCCACCGACACCCTCCGCACTGATCTCGGTCCGATTCCCGCGCAAGGTCAGAAAAAGCGAGTCGCGTGTGTCGTACGAGAACGTCGCCTGCAACCCGCTTCTCACATCTGAACCGTCCTCCGCCTTCAACTCATTGGAGGCATCGGGTTCGACTTCCAACCGAATCTTTTGCAGTGAATACTGCAACTCCGTCCGCAGGAAACCGGTGATGGCCTTCTCCAGCCTCAACGCGCCGCCCGTGCGTGTTTCCTCAAACTCGCCGCTCAGGAATGAACTGGTACGGTGAAACAGATCGAACCCCAACGAAAGTTTCTTGTCCAAGAACCACGGCTCAGTGAAGGCCAAGATGTAGTCTTGCCGCTCGGTGCCGACTTGCAGCCGCAACCGCAACTTCTGGCCGCCACCCGTGAAGTTCGGCCAGTTGAACAAATCAAAATTCCCCTGCGTGACTTCCACAAATCCGACAAGGTTGTCAATCGAACTGAAACCCGCTCCAAACGTGAAACTGCCGGTACGCTGCTCCTCAACCTGGATCGTCAGGTCCTTGCGATTTTGCACATCCGTCGGCAACGGCATCGTGTCCACCCGCGCAAAGTATCCGAGGTTCCGCAAACGCTCGGCGCTGCGGTCAATCTTCACGGTGTTGTAGATCTCACCGGGCATGACCGCCAACTCGCGGCGAATCACTTTGTCTTTCGTCTTGGTGTTGCCACGGATCTCGATCTTTTCAATATAGGTCAGCTCGCCCTCCCGCACGGTGTAGGTCAAATCAATCCTGCCGGTCTGAACATTCGCCGCCTTTTCGGAACGAACGGTGGTGTCCAAATACCCCCGCTCACCGTAGTAATCCTCCAGCGCCTTGACATCCCGCATCAACCCATCGGGAGTGAAAATCTTGTCCGTGGTCATGGTCAATCGCTTCTCGACGACCGCCGCTGGAAATATCTTGATTCCCTTGACCTGCACCGAGCCAACCTTGTACTGCGATCCCTCGTAAATCTCGATGTGCAACACCATCCACGTCGGCGTGATTCGCTCCTCACGGGTGGAACGAATCTCCATGTCAATGAAACCCAGTCCCCGATAGTATTCGACAATCTTCTCCAAATCCTCGGAGTACTGCTCGTCCCGTTTCACACCCGTACCGGACAGCCAGGATCCCCACCAACGATGCCGGGTCTTCATCAACTTCAACAACGCTTTTTTCCGTGACTTGTCCACGCCGGCAAACTCGATGCGCTTCAGAAAAACACGCGGTCCCTCCGTGATCTTGAACCGCAGAATGGCCCTGCTTGTGTCGCGGTCAATGTTCACTTCACGCTCCACCTTGACATCCGGATAGCCGGTCTTCTGGTACATCTCGACGATCTTGGCGATGTCGCCGTGCGTCTTGTATTCGTCAAATGCTTCTCCCACCTTGACCGTGACCTCCCGCTTCAATCGGTCATCCTTGAACTTCGTGTTCCCCTCGAACTCGATTTCCTTCAAGATCGCCTTGCCCTGCACCTGGTAAATGACCTTCAACCCCTCCCCTGCCGGCTCCTCCAGCACACGCACATCAAAGAAAAAACCGGTGCCAATCAACGTCCGCACATCCTCTTCCACGATCTCGCGCACACGCGGCTCACCGACCTTCGTCTGGATGTTGGCCAGCACCACGGCGCGATTCACCGTTTCCGGCCCCTGAAACCGGACCTCAATCTCTTTGACAACCGGCCGCGGGTCCTGCGCCATCCCACCCGTCGCGCCCAGCTCCACCAGCAATACCGCCGTCCATAACAACCTCATCCTCGTCCGCCTCCCGGCGGCATGTCCGACTCGTCCACACGCGCCCGATCCACAAAACAGGTGTATTCCTTGCGGAAAGTCAGTTCCACATCGCCGGTGGGACCGTTCCGCTGCTTGGCAATAATCAGCGTCGCTTCGCCTTGCTTGGCCGCTTTCTGCTCCTTGTCTTCCGCATACACTTCCGAGCGCACCAACAGCCCCACCACGTCCGCGTCCTGCTCAATCGCACCGGACTCGCGGAGGTCCGACAACTTCGGACGCCCGTCCGTCCGCGTGTCGGGCTGCCGGTTCAACTGGCTCAACACAATGACCGGCACCTGCAATTCTTTGGCCATCGCTTTCACACCGGCCGAAATATCCGAAATCTCAACCTGTCGGCTCTGTTCCGCTCGCCGGGACGGCGACCGCATCAATTGCAGGTAATCAATGACGATCAACTTGATGTCGTACTGCGTCTTCATGCGGCGCGCCCGCGCCCGCACCTGATGGATCGTCAGCCCTGCCGTGTCATCAATATAGATCGGCGCTTTCATCAACTGCGCGGCGGCCGTCGTCAACGGCGTGAAATCCCGGTCCCCGAGGAATCCGCTCACCACCGCCCGAAGATTCACTTGCGCCCGCGAGCACAACATCCGCTTGACCAACTCTTGATT
>CAZEQV010000262.1:0-5398 GCA_964514435.1 uncultured Verrucomicrobiota bacterium | reverse complement strand
GCCGGACAATCGCCGCCGCTTGGCTGCTCGCGGCGTTGACCAGTGTCCACGCCGCCGAGCCGGGCGTGTTGAATCTGGGTGGTTCGCCGTACGATTTGATCCGTCGTTTCGCCTCGACCTTGGAGGTCATCGGAAGAAACTACGTCGAACCCGGCCAGATTAACGCGCCGAAGCACAGCGTGGCCGCGCTGCGCGCCTATGTGCGGTCGTTGGATCCGGATGCGGATCTGCTGACTGCGGAAGAAGTCATGGCCTTGCGGCAGCCAAATCCGGCGGTGTCAGCCGAGCCGGGCATCGCGTTGGCGCTGCGCGAAGGGAAGGTGACGGTGGTTTGTCCACTGGAAGGTTCCCCGGCCCAGAATGCGGGCTTGATCGGTGGCGAGGGGATATTGTCCATCAACGGACAGTCCACGCGCGAGAAGCGGTTGAGTGAGGTCGTGATGCAGATGCGCGGGCCTGCCGGCTCGTCGTTGGTGTTGGAAGTCGGTGACGCCGTGGGGAAGGAGCTGCGGATCGTGAAGGTGGAACGGACGGAGTTGAAGCCCCGACCGGTTTGCCCCGCCAAGTTTCTCGGGGACGGCTTCGCGTATCTGCGGCTGCCGGAATTTGCGACGGCCACGATGGAACCATTCTTGGCGGAGTTGAAGCGGGTGCAGGCCCAGAAACCGCGCGGGCTTGTTTTGGATTTGCGGAACAATCAGGGCGGGATGTTCGACGCGATGATGATTGTGGCGGATGCGTTGTTGCCGGCCAAGGCGGAGGTGACGCAGTTTGAATATCCGGACTCCAAACGGGAGGCCCGGTTTGTGAGCGGCGGGAGCGTTGTTGTGCGTCCCACGGTGGCGGTGGTGGTGTTGGTCAACGGCGGCACGGCCGGCACGGCGGAAATCCTCGCGGCCGCGTTGCGCGACAACAAGCGAGCACACTTGGTTGGTTCGACGACATTCGGACACGGGAGGTTGGTCAGCCCGTTTCCCTTGGAGGACGGCAACCGGGTATTGTTGCCGACAGCCTATTACCGGACTCCATCCGGCAAGCGTTTCCACGGTGTCGGTGTGGCGCCGGACGAGGTGGTGACACTGGCGCGCGAGGAAGAACGGAGACTGTCCACGGCCGGGTACGGGACGTTCAATTGGGTGGACGACCGGGAAGCGGTTCTCAAGTCCGATTTACAGTTGGCGCGGGCATTTGCTCTGCTACAGAAATCCAGTTCAAAATGAGAACATCCATTCCATTCCTCGTGGGCTGCTGGTTGGTGACAGCCGGCCTGGCAGGTGCGCAGGAGGCCGTGTGGCGGGATAAGATGGGCAAGGCCTTGATGACGCTGCAGCAGGGACATCCCGCCGAAGCGATGAACCTGGCTGAGATCTCCTTGAAGGCCGCCGAAAAGACCTTTGGTCCGTCGCATCCGAACACCGCCCGGTCGTTGTCGCTGTGCGGACAGATCAGCCGGACCCTCAACAAACTTCCCGAAGCCGAATCATTCCACAAACGCGCGCTGGCGATTGACGAGCGCAACTTGTCCGGCGACCGCAACTTGCTGGCGGCCGATTTGTATTACCTCGGCGAAATCTATTGGACACAGAAAAAGCTGACCGATGCCGAGACGCATTTCACGCGGGCCATCGGTATCTGGGATGGTTTGTTGGAGAAGAAAAGCCCGCTGATCTTGCCCTGCTTGGATGCGTTGACGGAAGTTTGTAGTCAACTCGGCAAGACAGCCATCGCGGAGCAATACGGCAAGCGCGCGGCCAAGTTGCGGACGGCGATGCCCGGCACGCCCACAGCCGGTGGCGTTCGCGAAGCGGCGTACTACACGAACCAAGCCGATCACGCGCGCGAAAAAGGCGATCTCAAATCGGCGGAAGAACTTTACCGGAAAGCATTGGTGGCGGAAGAGAAGGTCAGCGGGCCAATGCATCCCAACGTGGCGGCCGTATTGAACAACATTGCCAGCATCTGTTGCGCGCAGGAGCGCTACGAGGAAGCGGAGCCGCTGTATAAGCGGTGTTTGGAGATCGCCGAAAAGAACCATGCATTGAATCCGCAAGCTTTGCCGGTCGTTTTGGAAAATTACATCAACCTCCTCCGCCACATGCAGCGCGAGAAGGAAGCCCAGCAGTTGGAACAGCGCCTCGCCAAGCTGAATCCGCGCTGATGTGGCGTAGCCGTCCCAAAGTCTGTCTCTTCACTCCTGTCGTTTCGGGGAGAGGACCCACGACGAAATCGCGGCGAGTCGTTTCCCTGAACCGGTCCCCCTCACCCCAACCCTCTCCCCTTCACCCCGAAAGCTTTCGGGGCAGGCGACGGGGGCGAGGGAGCCGGAGCTTCCATTCCCTCTCCCTTGCCGTATAAGGGAGAGGGACAGGGTGAGGGTTATCCGGCTCGACAGACTGAGGTTCATGGGTAGGGTTTGCTCACTGGAAATATGCAAAAAGACGGAGACTCTTCGCTTTGCTCAGAGTGACACGAACCTGTTTTCCGTGCAGAATCAAGATGCGTCCGCCGTGCTTCTTTCATTCAATCGAATTGCCAGACAGCAGACTTGCTGATATAAACTCAAATGTTTCGGGGAATGCTCACTATGGAGTCGGCAATGATGAGACATCGTCAAGGTTTGAACGCAGGAGTTCTCTGTTTACTGGCTCTTTTGCTTTTCGTCCTGACTGGATTGTCTCACGCAGTGGCTGTCGAGCCGCCTGAAGTTGCCGGGATTCGCCAGCAGATTCAGCAGAATTACAATCGCTCCCGACAATTATACGCCAAGATTGCGGACCTTCGCAGAGAGAAGGAGTAGACGATTGCCGAGCTCGAGGCCGGGTTATACCGCAGCCAATGCGATCGCTCAAAGTCCCAAATCGAGCGAGAAGACGGTGAAAGCTTTCAACAACATTTGCGTGACGTGAATGGCCGGGCTGTTCCCAAGACTCAGGAGGAAATTGCGAAAGTTGCTCGTGAGTACGATGAAAAAATCCGTGCCCTGTACGCGGAGTTGGCGCAACTGGAAACCGAGACGCGCGGCTTATATGCGCAGGCCAACAAGATCATGTTCGAGTACCGGGCGGCGGAGTTCAAACGACAGCAAGCTGAGTCCGCGGCAAGACTGGCGCAGATGCGGGAGAAATTCGAGCAGGCTCAACGGGAACGGAATGCCCAAGGTAAGGAGCTTGCTGACACGCTGAAGAAATCCTACGAGGATGCCAAGTTGCGCGACGAGCAAGTCCGCGCAAACAGCCAGCAGCAATTGCAGGCGCTCTATGTCCAGCGCAATCAACTCGTAGTTCCGAATGACGACCAACGCGCCTTGAGCGACTCCGTCCGCGAACTGACTCGCGATATCCAGCAGACCAAACCGCTTTCAGCCACTGAGAAAGTCGAGCAAGACCGCTTGCAGGAACTGGCCAATGCCGGGCTGGTTAGTGGCCCGCTGAATTCCGCGGTCGAGGGGTTGATGGTCATCGCCGACAACGTGGCCTCCGTGTGGAATCGCGTCATGGATGTGAAAGATGGCTTCGAAGATCTCGGAAACGCGTTTGACCGAGTCATCAGAAACGACCGGCCCGGTGCCGTCGAACGTGCCAAGCTCGTTGTCGAGAATGCTCGTGACACGACCATGCTGAGCGGCTCGGTGTTCGACCAGTTGGTGCCGGCCACAGACGCCTTGCTCACCGGCAACGCCGCAGCAATGGACAAGATCGAAGGTAAGCTCAATGCCGCCATGGAGTCGTATGCCACCGCGGCAGACCAGCGCGCCGAAAGGATGTCTCCTGAATATAACGCCATCCGCTCAGGCGAGCGGCTGCGGGACACACTGGACACTGCCGTTAGCCCGTTGACTCCTCCCGCGAACAATTAGGAACGGTTGCAGAACTATCAGAAGGCGGCCAAGAGCATGTGGGACGTGGCCATGTCCGCTGGCTCCGACGACAAGGATCCGTCAAAGTCCGACACAAGCAGTGAGCCGATACGCTGGGGGCCGGCGACCGGTGCCGGGCCGCTGGGCGAAGACGTGGCCAAAACTTTCCGCAGCGCCTCCTACACCGAGCACACGGTCGCGCAACCAGTCACACTCTACCGCGTTGCGACCGGAAAGTCTGGTTCGTATTGGACACGCACGCCACCACCCTCTGGCGTCAGCAGTGTCAAAATCCTCGTTCCAGTTGGTGCGCGACTTTTCGAGGGCGCCACCCCGCCACAGAATGGTTCCGTGGGGGGTGAGAATCAGATATTTCTTCCGTCCGTTGATCCATCTTGGGAAATCAAATGAACCCGTTTGAACCTTAAATTATGAAAACATGCACCTACCTGCTGACCGTTTTACTCCTCCTCGGGACCGGGCTTCACGCCCAGCAACCCACAGTGGACGACCCGGTGCTCACCCGCAAGATCAATGCCCTGCGCGCCGTTTGGCAGGATGTAGAATCCAACCCGGTTGGTTCCGATAAGCGGAAGGAATATCTTCGCGAGTTCATGGACAAGAGCGCGCCGGTGTTGGCGGCAATGGGCGACAAACATCCGGGCGCGGGGGGCATGTGGACGCTCCGCGCGCTGGCCGCCTACGAATTGAATCTCCCCCGCGACGCGTGGCAGGCCGCCAAGCGGATGACGGCGCTCGGCTTGGACAAGAGCAACAATGATCTCGTCCAAAAAGTGTATGGCTTGATGGAACGCAAGGGCTGGCTGGAGAATGCGCAGTATGAGCGCGAAGAAAAACTCTGGATCGAGGCGCAGGCGGCGGCCAAACAACAGGGCGATGCCGAGCAGAAGAAGGCCGCGCGACAGGCGGTGGTGGAACTTCTTAAACTCGATCCCGGTAATGCCGATGCCAGCAAGCTTGTCGAAACGCTTGATGCCGATGTGATCGCTGCAATTAAAGGCAAGAGCTTCACCAACAGCATCGGCATGGAAATGGTTTGGCTCGATGACACGGCTGGGTTTTGGGCCGGCAAATACGAAGTCACGCAGGCTGAATATGAGAAGGTCGTTGGCAGCAACCCAGCGGGCTTCAAAGGCGCACGACGGCCGGTGGAGAATGTCAGTTGGCATGATGCAACCGATTTCTGCGCGAAGTTGACCGCGACCGAAATCGCGGCAGGCAAGTTGCCCATCGGCTACCGGTATGCGTTGCCGACGGAGCATCAGTGGCAATACGCCGCTGCCGATGCTACGATCAAACAAGCGATTTGGAAACGGGATGCCAACAAAGGCACAGCAGACGTCGGCACGCTTAAGCCGAACAAGTTTGGCCTCCATGATATGCTCGGCAATGTCCGGGAATGGTGTCAGGACTGGTATGACAATGAGCAGAATTACCGGGTGTTGCGCGGCGGGTCGTGGGGCAATACTGATCCCGACCGCGTCTCTGTGTCGTTTCGCGGCATCGGCACCCCCGAGAGTC
>CAZEQV010000261.1:0-5407 GCA_964514435.1 uncultured Verrucomicrobiota bacterium | reverse complement strand
ACGAATCCATCAGATGGGGCCGAAGATGAGTTCGACTTTGGGGGCGAGGTCGGGTGAAAGTTCGATGGCTTTGCGGGCGTAGCCGGTGACGGCGCGTTCGAGGCCGTATTGTTTGCAGAAGACGGCGAGGGCCAGGTACCGGTTGGCGAGTTGGGTTTTGGTTTCGCCGGGCGCGTTGAGTGTGTAGAACTCGGCAAGTTTGACGAGGGTCGAGGGAATCATGTCGCGCCAGTTGATGACGAGTTCGCCGAAGCGCGTTTCAAAGATCAGTTCGGTCTCGGTGGCGCGTCCGAGCCGGCCGGTCAGTTTTGTGCCGGTGCGGGTTTGCAGGTCTTCGCGATCGTAGGGGCGACGTTTGAAGTCGGCTTTGAGGGTTTCCTTGAAGGCCATGAGCGTTTCGATGTGCGCGGTAATTTGCTCGAATCTTCGGGAGGCTTCGGCGGTCTGGACTTTGCCGCGCAAGGAGATGATCTTGGTGTTGGCGGCGGCAAAATCATAGACGGCAAGGTCACCGGCCATTTGTGTTTCGACGGCTTGGATGGTCTTGATTTCTTCTTCGATTCGTTGTTGGCGTTCCTGTTCGGCGCGGATGCGTTCTTGTTCGGCCAACTGGCGTTTGCGCTCTATCTCGGCGGGGTCTTCAATTTTGGCGCGGTGTTCGGCGACGGCCTTTTCGAGGGTGTCGCGCTGGGTGTCGAATTGTTTCTTGAGGACGGGGTGTTTGATCTTGCGGTAGGCGCTGTTGACCAGTTGGAGGGCTTCTTCGAATCTCTCCGCTTTGGTCAGCGCTTCGACGTCGGCGAGGAGTTTGATGTGGGTCTGACAGTCGCGCGCGAGGCGGTCGGCCAAGGGTTGAAGTTTGTAAGCCCACCGGTTGTCGTCCTCCACCGGCATTTGTTGGTAGCGGGTGAGAAGATCGGCAGCCACCTGCATGTTGCCGGCTTCCATGCGTTTCAGGGCGATGCTGAACACGCTGAGGGCGTGCGCCCATGGTGGCATGGATGACAAGGCACTTTCCACTTCGTCCATGGGGATCATGCCGACCATCATGTGCGAGAGCATGTCCACGAAGGTGCCGGTGTTGTAGGCGGTGGGCATTCGCGGTGTGGCGCGGGGATCAACGGATTTGAGGAAGATGGTGGGCGCCTCGTTGAAGCGGTTGGCGGCGAGAAGTGACAGTCCTTCGAAGTAGAAAATCCACTGGCGCGCCTTGGGTTTGGAGTAGCCGACGGCAGCGAGCGCGTTTTCGTAGTTGAGCAACGCCTCCTGGGTGTTGCCTTTGGCCAGATGCTCGGTGGCGAGGTCCCACGCTTTGACCCAGACGTGGTTTTCGGTGAAGTCCACCTGTTCGGTGAGCAGGTCCTGGCCATTTGGAATGGTGGTGGTTGTGTCGGTGGTGCCGGTATTCACGACGGTGGTGTTCGTGTTGGTGGAGACGGTCGGCTTTTGATGGATGACCTTCCACCAGACAAACACGGACAGGAGAACGACGATGATCAGGCCGGCAAAAGTGAACATGACCGCCCAGGCGGAGAAACGCTCACCGGAAGTGGTGACGATTTCCTTGCCGGACTCGACAGCCTTGGCGGCGGCGATGGCTTGGTGGATGTCATGCAGCAAGGCGGAATAGGACTCGTATCGCTCGTCGGGATTCTTGGCGAGCATGCGGCCAATGATGTGGGCGGTGTAATCGTGGACGTCCGGCGCGAATGTTTTGAGCGAGTAAGCCGGTTGGCCGGCGTGTTTGGCCACGACCTCGCCGGCTGTGGCGGCTTCGAAGGGGGGACGTCCGGCCAGGGCATGGAACAACGTGGCTCCGAGCGAGTACATGTCGCTGCGAAAATCTTCGGGTTTGCCCTGGAGTTTTTCGGGGGCGATGTAGTAGGGCGTGCCCCAGACCTGGCCTTGTTCGCCGGGTGGTTGATGGGCGTCTGTGGACTGGATGCGGGCCAGACCGAAGTCAACGATCTTGGCGGCGCCCTGGTCGTTGAACAGGATGTTGCCGGGTTTGATGTCGCGATGGAGCAAGCCGCGTTGGTGGGCGGCGTTCAGCGCGGCGGTGATCTGAGCGGCGATTTCCAACACATCGCGTTCGGGCACCTTTCCGAGTTTGGTGATGCGGTCGTCAAGGCTGCCGCGTTCCAGCAATTCCATGGCTAGGTAATACTGGCCGTCGTGTTGGGAGAAAGAATACACCTGCGCGACGTTGGGATGGTTGACGGCGGCGGCGGCGCGCGCTTCACGGGCGAAGCTTTGGATGAACTCGGGATCGTTGGCGATGCGCTGGCGCAAGATTTTGACGGCCAACAAACGGTTCAGGGACAGGTCAATGGCCTTGTACACGGTACCCATGCCGCCCAAGCCGACCGGGTTGAGCAGCATGAAGTTTCCGAATTGCATCGGCACCACCGACAACGCGCCGCAGTGGGGACATTCGAGGTGGGCGAAACCGGTCTGTCCGGCTAAGTTCAGCACTTTGCCGCAGGAGTGACAGTTGATTGAGGCCGGAACGATCCCTTTTACGTCCATACAGGCTCAGACGTTAGCAGTGCGGGGAAGTGGCATCAACAGGAATCAAGGCTGCCGGATCGCTGATGTTGCTGATTGGACAGGATGAGCAAAAAGCGACAGGCATCGGGCTTTCCAAGACTGTTGGATGGATGTGGAGTCGTGATGTTAAACGGTTGCTCAAGCCAATGTTAGACAGAGCGGCACGGAGGTGGGACGAAGCTTTGGCACCTGCAGTGCTAAACGGGGGAGTGTCGTATGTGTGCCGCGGTGTGGCGGGTGGAGTTGGGGTGCGGTCTTTTTGTAATTGCAGCCCCACAACCCATGACTTAAGATTCGCGCCCATACCGGGGGCAATTGACTAATCATGAAGAAAATCGAAGCCATCATCAAACCGTTCAAACTCGAAGATGTAAAAGAAGCATTGGCGGGCGTAGGCGTGGAAGGCATGACCGTCAGCGAAGTGAAAGGTTTTGGCCGACAGAAGGGACACACCGAAATCTACCGCGGCAGCGAATACACGGTGGATTTCCTGCCAAAGCTGAAATTGGAAATTGTGTTGCCCGACAGCGCGGTTGACGCCGCTGTGCAGGCAATCGTCGGCGCCGCCAAGACCGGCAAGATTGGCGACGGCAAGATTTTCGTCATGACCATCGAGCAAGCAGTGCGAATCCGAACCGAGGAGCGTGGCGACCAAGCTGTGTAATCCCGGTTCCCGTATCAACCAAGAAACCAATCGGCCCGGCACGGCATCATCCTCACCGGCCACAGGAGAACATCATCCATGACACCAAAAGAAGTGCTCGCTCTCTGCAAGAGCAAGAATGTCGAGATCGTTGACATCAAGTTCTGCGACTTTCTCGGAACCTGGCAGCATTTTGCCATTCCGGTCGCGGAACTCGAAGAAGCCACGTTTGAAGAAGGTCTGGGATTCGACGGCTCATCCATCCGCGGATGGAGGTCCATCGAAGCCAGCGACATGTTGCTCATTCTCGATCCGAAGACTGCGATTCTCGATCCGTTCACGCAGGTCACCAACCTCAGCATCATCGCCGACGCCATTGACCCGATCACGCGCGAGCCTTACACCCGCGACCCGCGCAACATTGCCCGCAAAGCCGAGGCTTATCTCAAGCAGACCGGCATCGCGGACACGGCGTACTTTGGTCCCGAAGCCGAATTCTTCGTGTTTGACGATGTGCGTTACGACCAGACCTCGCACAGCGGGTACTACTACATTGATTCCAACGAAGGCATCTGGAACAGTGGCCGTGAGGAGTTTCCGAATCTTGGCCACAAGATCCGCCACAAAGAGGGTTACTTCCCCGTTGCGCCGGCGGACACCCAGGGCGATTTGCGCAATGAAATGATCATGGTCATGAAGGCGTGCGGCCTCCACGTGGAACGCGAACACCACGAAGTGGCCACAGCCGGTCAGGCTGAAATTGACCTTCGCTTCAACTCGATGGTCGAGATGGGCGACGACATGATGCTCTACAAGTATATCGTCAAAAACGTGGCCAAACGCCACAACAAGTCGGCCACCTTCATGCCCAAACCCTTGTTCGGTGACAACGGCTCCGGCATGCACACCCACCAGTCGTTGTGGAAGAAGGGCAAACCGCTGTTTGCCGGCAACAAGTACGGCGGACTCAGCGAAATGGCGCTCTACTACATCGGCGGCATCCTCAAGCACGCGAAGGCGATGGCGGCATTCACCAATCCCTCCGTCAACAGCTACAAGCGATTGACCCCCGGCTTCGAAGCGCCGGTCAACCTCGCCTACAGCTCGCGCAACCGATCGGCCGCCATTCGTATCCCGACCTATTCACCAAGCCCGAAGGCCAAACGCATCGAGTACCGTCCGCCAGATCCCACGGCCAATCCGTACCTGGCCATGGCCGCCATGCTCATGGCCGGGTTGGATGGTATCCAGAACCGCATTGATCCGGGCGAACCGCTCGACAAGAACATCTACGAGCTGCCGCCCGAAGAACTCAAGAAAGTGCCGTCCATGCCCGGTAGCCTTGCCGAAGCCTGCGACGCGCTGGAGAAAGACCATCAGTTCCTCCTCAAAGGTGACGTGTTCACCGAGGACGTCATCTCCCAGTGGATCGAGATGAAACGCAAAGAACAGGATCAAGTCCGTCTGCGTCCGCATCCGTACGAGTTCCACATGTATTACGACGCCTGATTGGCGCGACAGTCGGTCAGAAAAAGAAGCCCGGTGCCAACGCACCGGGCTTTCTTTTTCCAAGGGAAGAAACAGCTCACAAACCGACACGACGGAAGATTTCATCCACGCGGCGCGTGTACACGCTCAAATCAAAAAGCTTCTCCAATTCCTGCCGGCTCAGAAGCTTCATGACCTCGGTGTCTTCCAGCAGCATCTGCTTGAACATTTTCCCGCTCTTCCAAGTCTGCATCGCATTGCGCTGCACCAGTGCATAGGCCTGCTCACGCGTCAACCCTTTGCCCGTCAAGGCCAGCAACACCGCTTGCGAGAAGAAAAGTCCCCGGCTCAATTCGAGATTCTTCATCATCCGTTCCGGATAGACCAACAACCGATCCACGATATCCGTCAGCTTCACCAGCATGTAATCGAGCAACGTCGTGGAATCCGGCAGGATCACCCGCTCCACGCTGCTGTGGGAGATGTCGCGCTCGTGCCACAACGCCACGTTCTCCATGGCGGCCAGGCAGTTTCCCCGCAGCACCCGCGCCAGACCGCACAACCGTTCGCAGGTGATGGGATTGCGCTTGTGCGGCATCGCGCTCGAACCTTTCTGACCAACCGCAAAGAACTCCTCCGCCTCCAACACCTCGGTTCGTTGAAGATGGCGGAACTCTTGGGACCAACGGTCAACGGAACATCCCACCAACGCCAGCGCCGCGTGAT
>CAZEQV010000260.1:0-5437 GCA_964514435.1 uncultured Verrucomicrobiota bacterium | reverse complement strand
GTGATGGTGCCGCTGGATGTGTCAGAGAATGTCACTTGGAACGGCGGCGCGCCCGTGCGCGGCGAGCCGCTGAAGTTGGCCAGCGGTTTGATCGCGCCTTGACCGAGCAGGCTGACGGTGAGGCTGCCGGCGTTGCTTGAGAAGGAGACGATGTTGGTGTGGACGGTGACGCTGGTGGGTTGATAGCGGACGACCACGTTGGTCGAACGGCCGCCTTGCGCGGTGAAGGTGCCGCCACTGACAATGCTGAACACGCCGGTGCTGACGGAGGCGGCGCCGGTCAGCAAGGCTTGGCCGGTATTGGTGACGGTTATCGTGGTCAGCGCGACGGTGCCGGTGGCGACGGCGCCGAAGTTCACAAACGTCGGCGAGACGCTGATGGCCGCCGGTTGCAGGACGGTGACATAGGCGGGGCGCGTGTTGGTGCCGACACCGCCGGGGCCGGAGACGATCAGGCGCACAGTGTAGTTTGTGCCCGGTGCCGTGTAGGTGTGAACGACATTGGTGGCGGTGGTGTTGGTGGTGCCGCCGTCGCCAAAGTCCCAGAAACGGTTGGTGATGGAGCCGGTGGAGGTGTCGGAAAAGCTGACAACCATCGGGGCCGCTCCGTTCGTCGGATTGCCGCTGAAAAATGCGGACGGCGGCACAACGCCCACACCGGACACGGCATTGACCGAGGAGCCACCGGTGCTGGTGAACTGCACGACGTTCGTGAAGGTGACGCCATTGGTCGGGGTGAACGCAATGACGACGTTGGTGCCGCCGAATCCCGGCAGCGTGAATGGCGAGCCGGCGGCGATGGCAAACGCGCCGCCCGAAATGGTGGCCGATCCGCTGATGGATGAGCCTCCAAGGTTGGTGACCACGAACGACGCTTGCGCCATGGAGCCGGTCAGCACGTTTCCAAAATGGATGGAGGCGGGCGAGACGCTGAGTTGGCCCGGTGTGACGCCCGTGCCGGTCAGTTCGTTGGTGGCGCTGCCGCTGTTGCTCGTGAAGATGGCATCTTCAGAATAAGGCCCGGTCGCGGTGGGCAGGAATGACACGGTGACGATGTTCGTCTGGCCGGCCAGGAGAAAGAAGCTCGCGCCGCCGGAGATAAAGAACGGACTCGTCGTGATGACAGAGCCGGTCAGGACGCCGGTGCCGGAATTGACGACGGTGAACGGCAGGCTGTTGGTTTGAAAGAGCGTCACGTTTCCGAAGGCCAACGAGGATGGAGAAACGTGGAGCGTACCGGGATCAAGCTGACTGTCGCAGGCGTCGCCGATGTTGTCGGCATCGGTGTCGGCTTGGTCGGGGTTGGAGGTGACCGGGCAGTTGTCGAGGCTGTTGAGGACGCCGTCGCCGTCGGCGTCGCCGTTATCGTCGAGAAGAATGAGGCCGTTGTTCACCACGGAGCTCAGGAACTGCGCGCCGCCATTGGTGGAGATGATGGCGCCGTTATTGATGAGTTGATTGGTGAACAAGAGAAAGCCGCCGTTACCGGTGGCGATGACGCCGTTATTGGTGACGATGCCGGAGAACGTCAACGAACCGCTGCCGCACGAGGTGAGGATGGAACCGTTATTTTGGACGGGACCATTGATCGTGCCGCAGCCGGTCAGCGCGGCTTGGGTGGAAACGATCAGCCCGTTGTTGAAGGTGTGGCGCCCCCCATCAATTCGAACGTGGCCGGTCCGCTGCCGTTGCCGACAATCAGGGGCGCGCCCATGGAAATGGTCGAGGCCGATGATTGCAGCCATCCACCACTGAAGGTGATTGTGCCGGACGAATTGGTCATGATCAGTCGCGCCGCCGTGACGAGGCCGGTCGTTAGGTTTAGGGCGCCACGGCGTATTTCCAGGGATTGGTTTGTGGCGGAGCCGGTGACCGCGAGATTGCCGCCGTCCACGTTCACGGCGCTGGCGAAGAAGTTGGAGGAGGCGTTGGCGCCGATGATGAGATTGGCAGCGACGGCTTGGCCGCCGGTAAGGTTGAGTTTGCCCGCGCCCGATGTTCCTACATTGATCGTGGAGTTGGAGACAACAAGTTGTCCGCCGACAATGGAGACTGTTCCCGTGGCGGCTGCGCCGATGCCGAGGGAGAGGTTGCCCGTCGTGGACACTTGGCCACCGGCGATGGTGATGGTGCCAGAGCGAGCTTGTCCGATGTTGATGATGACGGCTTGAAGCCGGCCGTTCGTAACCGTGATCGTGCCAATGCCGATGCTACCGACAGTGACGGAGCCGGCATTGAAGGTGGCCGGCGCGTCCGTGATCCAGACGGCGCCGGTACCTGAATTGCCATTTCCGATGGTCAGCGATGCGGCGGCATTGATGGTGCCGCCGGAGAGCGAAATGGTGCCGCGAGAGTTCCCCCCCACGTTGACGACGCGCGCTTGGATGTTGCCGCCATTTACATCAAGCAGGCCGGCCGTGCTGGCGCCAATGGTCAACGCGGTGGAGCCGTTGGTGGCCAACAACGCGCCGCCTGTGTGGAGGGCGATTTCGCCGAGATTGGAGACGGAGCCGCCGGACACTCCGTCCACGAAGACGGAACTGTTGGTGATGATCAAGCGGCCGTTGACGCCAATGAACAGGTGGCGAAGCAGGCGGAATGTGTCGGCGCCGGTTGCGGAATCGCCGATTTGCAGGGAGTTGGTGAAAGGCGCGGTGGCGGACACGGTCAATCCGCTGATGGTCATGCTGGCCAACAACGCGGTGTTGGAGGTGATGAAAACGGTCTTGCTGGAAGAATTGGTGATGAAAACCAAGTCTGCCATTTGCGGCAGCGGGTTGGTGATGGACCAGTTTGAGGTTCCATGCCAAAGACCGTCAGAAGGACTGATCCAAGAGTAATGGGCGCCGTGACCGAGAAACGGGCATGATAACAATCCCGCGCCGACAAGCAGTGATCTCCAAGCCTTCATAGTAAATAATCCTTTCCGGGTGAGGGCAGAGCCACGCGCATGGTGTGTTCCGTCATCTTCTCCGCCCCCGATCCAGCCTCGCAGTTTTGCAGAAGTTGTGGGATTCCTTAGCAGGTTTGCCCCCTTGAAGCAATGCTCAATTCCCGCTTGTGAAAAGGGTGGGTTGGCGCGATAAATGGCATCAGGCAACCATGAAAATCACAGTCACAATCCTCACTGTCCTACTTGTCGGCTTGGCTTCGGCCACAGCCCAATTCTTACCGGCCACCGCCAACAAATGGTTTCCGTTACAGGAGGGGAACGAATGGGTGTTGCGGGGAACCAATGACATGACACACGTCATCACCTGCGATGAAGCCAACGGTTTGGTTCGCGCCGTGACCGGCCTGTTTCGGGAAGAAGTCTTGCTGCGTTTGCTGTCGCCGAATTCCCCCAATCTTCTCGGCAAATACGCCGAGGCGTCCCGATGGAGTCCCGCTTTCCGGTTTGGGCGTCCTGATGAGCGTCCTTGGATCTTTGATTTGTCACAAGCCGGTTGCGACCGGTTTCTGGCGAAGTGGACGCAGAGCGGTCTGACCATTGAAACCCCAGCCGGCACCTTCTCACACGCGCGACGGTTGGAGTTGACGTTGCTGCCCAGCCCGCAGGTGCGTTGCCGGGCGCCGTTGTTCACCGACCTTTGGTTTGCGCCGATGATCGGACCCGTGGCCGCGCGCACTTCGGCCGGTGAGGTTCTGTTGCTGGCTTCCGCCCAGATCGGCGGCCGCACCGTGCCGCCGCAACCGGGTCAGGGGATGGTGGCCGTGCTCACCTCGGATCGTGATTTGTATTTCAGCCTGCCGGCCACGAATTACTGCCCGCCTTGCGTCACCAATGCATTGCCCTGTTTGTTGCCCTGTGTTGAGTTTGCGGAACGTCCCGCCGTGGCCCGGTTCGAGTTTCGTGTGACCAATCAAACCGGGTCGTCGCAAACATTCCAGTTCCCGAGCCGGCAGCAGTTTGACATCGAACTGATTGACCGCAACGGACGCGTGGTGCGGGCATGGTCGGATGGACAGATGTTCACCCAGGCCGTGACGGAGTTCACGCTTCTGGACGGGGAGAGCAAGAGCTTCCCGGCTTCCCTGCCGTTGACGGGACGCGATGGCGGGTTGCTCGTGGGCGACTTTCACGCGCGGGCGTTTCTGACCAACCTAACCGGCCCGTCCGACGTGGAAGCGGTCAAACCCATACACGTTCGTCTGGCGGTTCCCATGCCGGTGCCGTTGGAGCCGGAGCTGTATCCATTTCCCGTGGATTTTTAGGCGTGATGACGTTGTCCGACACAGCCACCTCGATCACGAGGGAAACCCTCGCTGCCCTGCCGCTTCGCACCTACACGGGCTTCATCCATCTCGTCAACAGCCGGGAGGTGTTGGACAAGGCGTTGCACGACCTTCATCGCGAGCGCGTGATCGGATTCGATATCGAGGTGCGTCCGGCGTTCAAGAAGGGGCAATCGTACCGGCCCAGTCTCGTGCAAATGTCCACCGCGCATGCCGTGTATTTGTTTCAACTCCAACAGCGGGATTTTTCCGGTGCGCTGGGCGGGATTCTCGGCTCGGCCAAATCTGTCAAGACCGGCGTGAGCCTGCGCGATGATATCCGGCAACTGAAGCAGCTCTTCCCGTTTGAGGAAAAAAACATGGTGGACATCGGCGCCGTCGCCCAGCGTCACGGCATCAAACAGAGCGGGCTGCGCAATCTGACCGGCCTGTTTCTGGGATTCCGCATCAGCAAAGGCGCGCAGACGTCGAACTGGGCGATGCCGCGGCTGACGCCCAAGCAAATCACCTATGCGGCCACGGACGCCTGGGTATGCCGGGAGTTGTACCTGAAGTTTGAGCAAGCCGGTATACTCGATGCGCGGGACGATCACTCGAACTTGAGTTCGGGCGTCTCGGCGTAGAAGAGTTTCCAGCCGGAATCCGTCTTGCGGAACAGCACGCGGAGCCGTTCGGCGCGAATCTCGGATTGCGGTTCCGCGCTGCCCTTGGGGGCGGCGGTGACTTTGACGATGAACCTCGCTTCGGCTTTTTGTCCGTCCGGCTCCACGGTGACCGTGAGATTGCGGAGGCTGATGGAGATGGAATCGTATTGTGACCGGAACGAACTGATGGCGGCCAGCAGCGTGGAGCGGTCCATGCCGTAGGCATCCTGATAATCGGTGGCGAGCTTCTCGGAGAGCCAAAGCAACCGGCCTTTCTCGACGGCTTGGCGCATGGCTTCGAGTCCGCGTTTGACGCGTGTGGCATCGGAAATGAACACGTAGTTCCAGAGAATCCACGCCACCACGGCGAGGGCGCCGGCCAGTAGAAGGCGTTTGATCCAAACGGTGATCATGATTTCTTCCACCGCCAATACCACCACAACCGCGCCACGACCAGCCGGATGGCCACCATGGTGTGGAGAGAACCTTCCCGGTTGTCGCCCATGACGAAGATACGGTCTTCCCCGATGAACCTCGGTTCCATGTCGGAGGACGGC
>CAZEQV010000259.1:4948-5443 GCA_964514435.1 uncultured Verrucomicrobiota bacterium | reverse complement strand
AACGAGCGGGAGACGTGGCGGACGAAGGTGTTTTCGATAGGGGCGGCCGTGGGCATCGTTTTCGGGATCATCTACATCGGCCTCCCGAGCATCAGTGCGGCGATGTTGGGTAAGCCGCTGAGAATTTTGCCGATCCCGTTCGTGGATTTTACGAATTACACGGAAGGCGTCCTGCCGGCCATGCCGATCATGCTGTCCTTCGATCTCGGGTTGATAGTGACGGGAATGGTGATGCCGTTCATGGCGGTGATCGGCAGCCTGTTCGGGGTGATATTCACAATGGTTGCCAACCCACTCTTACAGCATTTCGGCGTGCTGACTAGTTGGGAGCCGGGCCTGAATGCTATGGAAACGGTGCGGTCGAATCATTTCGATTTCTACTTCAGCTTCCATCTGGGATTGATGATCGCGGTGGCGGTGATCGGGTTCCTGCACATGTATTCGAAGTTGAAGCAGAAGAAGAAGGAAGCCGATGAATTGGGGGCGACCAAGCTC
>CAZEQV010000259.1:2050-4938 GCA_964514435.1 uncultured Verrucomicrobiota bacterium | reverse complement strand
CGACTGGAAGAAGCTGTGGAAGCCGAACAAGGAACGCGGCGACATTCCCATCTGGCTCGGGATGGTGATCTGGGTCGGCTCGACGCTGATCTACATCGGCATCGCGTATTGGCTCGTGAACTACGGCTCGGGACCGTTGGCCGGCGACCCGTTCCCGCTCTGGCTGTTGCTGTTTTACGGCTTCGTGTGGACGCCGTTTGTCAGTTACATGTCGGCCCGCATGGAGGGGTTGGTCGGGATGCAGTTGTCCATTCCGTTCGTGCGCGAGTCCACCTTCATCCTTTCCGGCTACAAAGGCGCGGCGATCTGGTACGCGCCGATTCCGCTGCACAACCACGCCAGCCAGGTGCTCGAGTTTCGCACGATGGAACTGACCGGCACGAAGTTCACCGCCTTGATCAAGGCCGAAGCGATTACCTATCCGTTGATGATCATCAGCACCTTGTTGTTCGCGCAGTTCATCTGGTCCATGGGACCGGTGCCGAGCGAGATGTATCCGTATGCGAACGAGTTTTGGGAACTACAGGCGTATCAATCCGGCTTGATCGCCACCGCGACCTTGCCGGATGCCGGGATCAGTCCGTTTCGGGAAGCGTTCCGGCTCGATTACATTGGCGTGGGACTGGGCAGCGCGTTGTGTTTGTACGGCATCCTGGCGCATTTCAACCTGCCGGTCTTTCTTGTGTACGGCATGGTGCGCGGCCTCGATCAATCGTTGCCGCACGCCATCATCCCGACGATCATCGGCGCGTTGCTGGGCCGGCATGGTTGCCGCAAATGGTTCGGCGACATGTGGCCGCAATACCGGATCGTGTTTGCCGCCGGCTTCGGCGCCGGCATGGGCTTGGCCGCGATGCTGGCGCTGGGCGTGGTGTTTATGTTGAAGAGCGTCAACCCGGCGTTGCCATTATAGGAATGCGGAACTCGGAACCCGGAATGCGGAATATGAGTCTGGACAACCAAGGACACGCGGTAGCGGATCGCGAGATTCCGCATTCCGCATCCTGCATTCCGCATTCGCTTCTCGCCTGGGCCGGTTGGCGGCTGGAGATGCCGGCCACGTGGCAGCCGCTGAAGCTTACCGGCACGCCGGCCAAAGGGCGGATGATTGTCGGCGACTCGACCTGTGCCATGTTCAGCATCCACTGGGAACGCCTGAAAGGGAGCGCCATACCGGATGCGAGAGCGTGGGTGACGGAACGGCTGAAACGGCATGGCGTGTTGCCGGGCGGTTCGCCTCCCGGACGAAAACATTTTACCGCCTGCGGTTGGGCGTACGGCGTGCAGACCGAGGAGGACAAGCAGACCACGTACTGGTACGGCTGCTCGGCCGACGCGCAACTGGTGTTGGGCGTCACGGTCAACGGTGTGCTGCCGGCCGACCTGCGCGACCAGGTCACCGGTCAGGTGTTGACGTCGTTGCGCGTGACGCCGGCTGGCGCGGATTCGACGTGGGCGATGTACGACGTGAGCTTTGTCGCGCCGGCCGGTTTCGAGTTGGCGCGGCGCCATCTCTACTCCGGTGACGTGGCGCTGGAGTTTCGCCGGGGCCGACGGGAAACGCTGCTGCTGCGTCAGGTCTATCCGGGTGATCTGGCGCTGGGTCGGCGATCCTTTGAAGGCTGGCTGGCGACGTACCCGTTCCTCGAACATCGCCGGCTGCGCCGGGTCAGCGTGACCACCGAACCGGACGGCGCGTGGCGTCGCGGCGAGAAACGGCTCGGTTTTCCGCTGGAATGGGTCGCGTCGCGCCGGACGTGCGCGCTCGCGGTGCATGACCCGCGGTTGAATCGGTTGTTGATTGCCGAACACATGGCGTCCGCGCCGCCGGACGAGGCCGTGTGCCGGGCGGCCGTCGAGCGCATGAACCGGTTCCAACGGGAGGGTGTCTGACATGGGCCGCCGCGACAAGTCCCCGGCCAACGTGTTGGCGCAACGCAACGCGGCGTTGGACGGCGTGCCGCACCGGCTTCCGTCGGTGCGCCGCGAGGAGAAGAACGGCAAATTGTATGTGACCGTCACGTTTGATCGGCCGCGCTGGCAACGCCTGCTGGGGGCCGACCGTGAATGTGAGCGGACGTTCGGGTTGGATGCGTATGGCCGGCAGGTGTACGAGAGTTGCGACGGACGGCGGACGGTCCGGGAGGTGATCCGGCAGTTTTCCCAGCGCACGCGCATCAGCGAACCGGAGTCCGAAATCGCCGTGACCAAGTTTCTACGGACGTTGATGGCCAAGGGGTTGGTGGCCATCGAACTGGAGAAACCGGCCCGATGAGTCAGATGCAGCAAATCGCCATTTTGCCCTACCGCAAGGTGATTCAAATTGCGTTGCGCGGATTGCGGATTCGGTTGGTGAAAACGTTTCTGGTGACGCTCTGCATCAGCTTGGCGCTGGCGTTTCTGACGTACATCCTGTGCTCCAACGGCATGACGGCGCATGTCACCGACCGGGCCTCCGACGCGCTGCAACAACGGCTGGCGCGCGCCGGATTGCTCGAACAGTTGCGCGGTCCCGAACAGCGGTCGCAAACCGCGTGGATGCTCGGCATCGCGCTGTTGATCAGTTTCGTGGGCATCGTCAACGCGATGTTGATCAGCGTGACGGAACGCTTCCGCGAAATCGGCACCATGAAATGCCTCGGCGGCCTGGACTCGTTCATCGTGAAACTGTATCTGGCCGAGAGTTTGTTCCAGGGCATGGTCGGCACGGTGCTGGGCATGATCCTCGGCGTCGTGCTGGCGTACGCGGAAGGGGTGGGACGGTTTGGCGGCGAGGCGTGGTCGCTGTTGCCGCTGTGGGAACTGGTTCGGCTCCTGGCGCTGACCTTCCTGGCCGGCGTGGCGCTGACGGTGGCCGGTGCGCTCTACCCGGCCTGGCGCGCCGCGAA
>CAZEQV010000259.1:0-1950 GCA_964514435.1 uncultured Verrucomicrobiota bacterium | reverse complement strand
ATGGGCGACGAGGAGGTGCATGCGCTCAAAGGCGTGGATTTTCAGGTGTATCGCGGCGAGTACGTGGCGTTGATGGGGCCGTCCGGCTCCGGCAAGAGCACGTTGTTCAACATGATTGGCGGCCTCGACAAGCCCAATGCCGGCAAGGTGTTCATTGATGAAGTGGACATCGCGGCGTTGAGCACCATCGAACTGGCGTGGCTGCGGTGTCACAAAATCGGCTACATTTTCCAGACCTTCAATTTGATTCCGGTCGCGACGGCGCTCGACAATGTGATGTTGCCGATGTTGTTCGCCGACGTGCCGGCCACCGAGGCGCAGGATCGCGCGGTCGAGTTGCTCAAGAAAGTCGGCCTCGGCGAACGCATCTTGCACAAGCCCGTCCAGATGTCCGGCGGCCAACAACAACGGGTCGCCGTGGCCCGCGCGCTGGCCAACAACCCGGCCATCATCCTCGCCGACGAGCCAACCGGCAACCTCGACAGCGTGACCGGGCGCGCGATCATCGAACTGCTGCGCGAACTGAACAAAACCGAGGGCGTCACTGTGATCAGCGCCACGCACGATCACAAGATGTTGTCGGTCTCCGACCGGATCGCGTGGTTGACCGACGGCGTGATTCAGCGGTTCGCGGCGCGGGAGGAATTGGATATTCAGGAGGGCCACACCGATGTCCGGCACTGACATCATCGTCTCCGTGCGCGGCGTGAAACGGAGTTACCGGATGGGCGAGGAGGAGGTCTGGGCGCTGGCCGGCGTGGACCTCGACATTTACCGGGGCGAATACCTCAGCATTATGGGACCGTCCGGTTCCGGCAAGAGCACGTTGTTCAACATGATTGGCGGCCTCGACCGGCCCACCGTGGGACAGGTGTGGATGGACGGGCAGGATGTGCGCGGGATGGATGTCCGGCAAATCGCGTACCTGCGTTGCTTCAAGGTCGGGTTCATTTTCCAAACGTTCAACCTCGTCGAGGTGATGACCGCCGAGCAGAACGTGATGTTGCCGATGATCTTTGCCGGGGTGCCCGACGACGATGCCACGCGGCGCGCCCGGCAGCTTCTCGACCAAGTGGGGCTGGGCAAACGCTACGATCACCGGCCTTCCCAGCTTTCCGGCGGTCAGCAACAGCGGGTCGCCATCGCCCGCGCGCTGGCCAACGATCCCGATTTGATTCTGGCCGACGAGCCGACCGGCAACCTCGACCTGAAAACGGGCGAGGAAATCATCCAGATGCTCGGCCGGTTCACCCGCGAGATGGGCAAGACGGTCATCAGCGCCACCCACGATCACAAGATGTTGGCCGCGTCCGACCGGGTCGTTTATCTGGCCGACGGCAGGATTACCGACATAAAAAAACAATCCGAACTGAACATCGCCATCGGCACGATTGCCGAGAAGGCGACCGGAGAGAAACAATGAGACAAGCAGTGATGATGAATCCCGGCCAGCTCGCCTTCCGGGACGTTCCCGAACCGAAACCCGGCAAGGGCCAGGTCCGCATCCGCGTTCAACGCATCGGCATCTGCGGCTCGGACATCCATGTGTTTCACGGCAAACATCCGTTCGTGAAATATCCGCTGATTCAAGGTCACGAATACGCCGGTGAGATTGAGGCGCTCGGCGAAGGCGTGACGGGGGTTGCGGTCGGCGACAAAGTCACCGCGACGCCGCAGGAAGTCTGCGGCGAATGTCCGCCGTGCCGGCGCGGGCAATACAACGCTTGCGAGAAGCTAAAAGTGCGTGGCTTCCAGGCACCCGGTAGCGCGCAGGATTTGTTCGTGACCGAGGTGGACAAACTGGTGAAGCTGCCGGCGACGTTCACGTTCGAGCAGGGCGCGTTTGTCGAGCCGGTCTCGGTCGCGGCGCACGTGACGGGGCGGGCCGGTGACTTGACCGGCAAGAATGTCGTGGTGGCCGGGGCCGGGCCGATTGGCAATTTCGTCGCG
>CAZEQV010000258.1:0-5445 GCA_964514435.1 uncultured Verrucomicrobiota bacterium | reverse complement strand
CTTTTTCAAGGAAATGCTCTCCACCTACAGTGCGTCTGTTGCATTTGTTTCATTCATGGGACTTCCGGATATGCCGCCGCCGGATATGAAAGGCACAGTACCGGCTCTCTACGCGCACGATCACCGGGCCGAGGAACTGATGAAGCCGTGGATGGATCGCAACATCCTGAAGGCGGTGGTCTCTTACCGGCAAGATGCCGAGGGTGCGGCAGTGCCCAGTCCCCGTGCATCGCTTGAGGAAGCGTTTGCCATGCGGTACGTGTTGCATCAGGCAAAATGAGTGGAAACGTTGCAACTCCTAGTTTAGGTCGGCGCAGAAGGATGAAAAACCCCATACGAGGATCGGCAAGTCCAGCATTCTCGCTAACGGAACTGATGGTCGTGATGGCGATCTTGGCCATTCTCGTCATGCTGTTGATGCCTTCCTTGCGAAATGCGCGGGAACGCTCCAAGACGATTGGCTGCCTCCACAACCTGCGGCAACTGGGAACCTGTTTGACGCTCTACGCTTCCGACCACAATGGCGCACTCGTCCCGGCACACTACCGGACAAATGACACCGTCACTGGACAAGCTGCCCAGTCAGAGTCTTGGGTTACGATTCTGATCAATCTCGGTTACGTCGAGGCGCCCGTGACAACTTCCACGAACCTGATTCCCCGAGGTCCCTCAATCCTCCGTTGTCCATCCGGCCTGCATGAAGTTCAAGGTGTGCCCATAGGATGTCCTACATTGCCACTCGCAACCGATCCCGTCGTCCAACTGGAAGGTACCAAGGCTACTAGTTCCTACTCGGCCTCCGGCAATTACTGGGTCTATACGTGGTACGGCATGAATGGCGTCACGGCTGACGTGGGCGCTTTTCCATTCGGACGAATCCCCGAAGACGGGTCAGGGAGAACCAACGTTCAATACATGAGCCAAGCCAAAAGGACGTCGCGATTGGTCACACTGTTTGACGGAGTGTGGGTCCACAACGGCGCGCATCAGCGAATCAATGCGCGCCACATGAATTTCACCAAGACAAATGTTCTATTTCTCGACGGCCACGCCGAGACAATTGACAGGAAGCTGCTGCCGACCCGGTGGTTAAGGCCGAGCGGTCCCGGCGGCTGTCCTACCTCCCTGAGCGTCCTTTCCTCCAACGCCCCCACCACAAATTGGCGCATAGACCAAGAGTAGGCGCTTGCATGGCCGCGAAAGGTTCGGATAAGGTGCGCCCCGTTATGGCTACGACTGTACTGGTTGGCGCCCAATGGGGCGATGAAGGCAAAGGTAAGATTATTGACGTGTTGACCGAGCAGGCCGACGTGGTGGCGCGTTACCAGGGCGGCAACAACGCCGGTCACACCGTGGAGGTGGGCGATGAGAAATACGTACTCCACCTCATCCCGTCCGGCATCCTCCATTCCGGCAAACTCAGCGTGATCGGCAACGGAGTCGTGGTGGATCCGCTGGCGCTGCTGGAAGAGATCGAACATTTGGAGGACCGCGGCATTCTGATCAATGGCAACCTTCTCGTGTCCGACCGCGCCAACCTCGTGTTGCCCTATCACAAATTGCTCGATGAAATCCGCGAGACACAAAAAGGCAAACGCAAGATCGGCACCACCAAACGGGGCATCGGTCCCGCTTACGCGGACAAGGTCGCCCGCACCGGCATCCGCATGGCCGATCTCCTCGTGCCGGAGCGGTTCACCGCCAAACTTCGCCACAAGCTCCGCGAGAACAACGAAATCTTCAAAGCGTTCGGAGCAAAGCCCCTCAGCTTCGCCAATATCAACAAGGACTACCTGGCCGTCGGCAAGAAGCTCCGTGCCTACATCACCGACACCGTGACTCTGCTCAATACTGCCGTGCGCGACGGCAAGAACATCCTCCTGGAAGGCGCGCAAGGCACGATGCTCGACATTGATTTCGGCACCTATCCCTTTGTCACCAGTTCCAACACCACGGCCGGTGGCGCTTGCGCGGGCACCGGCATCCCGCCCCACCGGATTGACCGGGTTGTCGGTGTGATGAAAGCCTACACGACCCGCGTCGGTGAAGGCCCCTTCCCCACTGAATTGCTGGATGCCCACGGCGCGCAACTGCGCGAAACAGGACGTGAATTCGGCGCCACAACCGGACGCCCCCGGCGCTGCGGATGGTTCGACGCCATTGCCACACGATTCTCCGTCATGGTCAATGGCATTGATGAGTTGGCGGTTACCAAGCTCGATGTGCTCGACAATCAATCAAAGATCAAAGTCTGCGTCGCCTACAAATTGAACGGTAAACTCATCGAGACTGTCCCATCCGATGTCGAGGACCTGATTCGTTGCGTGCCGGTCTATCAAGAGTTTGACGGCTGGCAAACTTCAACGAAGCAAGCCCGGAATTTCGACGATCTGCCCAAACAAGCCCGGTCGTACCTGCAAAAACTCGCCCAACTCAGCGGCGCCAAGCTCAGCATTGTTTCTGTCGGCGCGCGACGGGAGGAAACCATTAGCCTCTGACATCGCCGTTCGGCACACAGCCAATCGCATGACGAAACATCTGAAAAAAGTCCCGCGTCACGTGGCCATTATCATGGATGGCAACGGTCGCTGGGCCAGGCAACGCGGCCTCCCGCGCATCGAAGGCCACCGCGCTGGCGCCAACAGTGTCCGCGAAATCGTCCGTGTCGCCGGGGAGCTAGGGATCGAATACCTGACCTTGTACGCGTTCTCGCTGGAGAACTGGAACCGTCCCCGCGCCGAAGTCACCGCCCTGATGCATCTCCTCGAGTTTTACCTCAAACAAGAGGTGCCCGAACTCGACAAGAACAACGTCCGACTGGCAGCCATTGGACGTCTCCACGAGATGCCGCTGACCGCTCAGCAACAGCTCGAACATTCCATCAAATCGCTCAGCAAGAATACCGGCCTCACCCTCGTTCTGGCCTTGAGCTACGGCGGTCGTGCCGAAATCGTGGATGCTGTCCGCTCCATCGCCCGCGAGATGAAGGCCGGTCAGCTTGACATCGCTGACATTGATGAAAGCGTCATCAGCAACCACCTCTACACGCGCAACATACCGGACCCCGATCTCTTGGTCCGCACCAGCGGCGAGATGCGCGTCAGCAACTTTCTACTCTGGCAGATTTCCTACGCGGAAATCTACGTCACCGAAACGCTCTGGCCGGACTTCCGCAAACCGCAGCTCATTGCCGCCCTTGAAGATTTCAGCAAACGCAACCGCCGATTTGGCCGGCTGCAATCCAGCGAAACCGAGTGATCGAGCCAACTCCCAGTCCCGTCTCAGCCCACACCTTGCCGGCGTCCCGGTCGGGTTTCTTTTGGCGTTTGCTCAGTTCGGTCATCCTATGGGCCATCATGTTGGCCGTCGTATTCTGGCTTCCCCCCACCGGCTTGTATCTGTTCATGAATGTTGTCATCGCGATCGCTGTCTGGGAATTCTACCGCATTTGCGAAGCGCGCGGACTCAGGACGTTCAAGGTGTGGGGCGTCGTCGGCACCGTGGCCATGATCTCCGGTAGCTGGTTTTTCTTTGGCCAACGCGACTTCGCCGTCTTGTCCTACGAATTCGACATTCTGCTTCTACTCGCCTTCACGCTGGGCGTTTTCATCCGGCAGTTTCCCCAGAAACTCAATCCCGCCGGAATCGAGACCATGGCCGTCACACTGTTCGGATTGCTCTACGTCGCTTGGCTCGGAAACTTCATCACCCGCATCGTCTTCGTCACACCCCACGAAAAAGGCCGCTACTTGGTCATGTTCCTCGTTGTGGTCACCAAGTTCACCGACATCGGCGCCTACCTGATCGGCTCCAGCATCGGACGCCACAAGATGACGCCGCGCATCAGCCCCAAGAAAACGTGGGAAGGCACCATCGGCGGCATCCTGTTCGCCGTCAGTGGCGCGTTGCTCTGTGACAAATGGGTCGTCGCCGATGATCTCGCGCTCATCGGCCTGACCACAGGACACGCCGTCACGCTCGGACTCCTCCTCGGGGTCGCTGCCGTTATCGGCGACCTGGCCGAGTCGCTCATCAAACGCGAGGCAGGCGTCAAAGATTCCGGCACGATCCTGCCGGGTCACGGCGGCGCTTTGGATTTGATGGACAGCTTGCTGTTCACGGCGCCGATTCTTTATATGTACATGCGGCTCGTGCTCTGAAATGAAGCCTCTTCTCGTGTCCATCCTCGCTGTGATGTTGCCCATGACCAGCGTCTTGGCTGAATCCATACCGGCCCTGATCGAGCAACTCGGCGCCGCCGAACACGCCCAACGCCACGCCGCTCAAGAACAGTTGTTCCTGCTCTGCACCAATCAACTTGAGCAGGTCAGCAAGGCTTGCGCGGCCGCCTGCAAAACCACGACCGACCCCGAAGTTCGCGCCCGCACACTGGAACTGCTCAACCGAATCTTTGATGAGCATATTCTCAACCGTCCACGCGGTTTCTTGGGCGCGCAGTTGCAGGCCACGGAACTGGAAAACCAGCCCGGCAAGCTTGTCGTGGTCGTCCAACAAGTGATACCGAGTTCTGCCGCCGAGTCCGCCGGCATCCAAAAGGGCGATTTGATCGTTCAGTTCGATGGCAGCGAGCCGCCCGCTGATTTTCCGACCGAGTGGCTTGTAAGCGAGATTCAAGGCCGCTCACCCGGCACGGAAGTAAGTCTGCTGCTCAAACGGGAAGGTGAGCCGCTCAAGCTGACCGTGCCCCTCGGTGAAATGCCGACCGTGAACTTGCGATTGCTCGCCTTGCCGGCACGCCGTGACGAACTCTTTGAGAAATGGCACACGAACCTTCTCAAACAATCGGCGCCGAAACCGCCACCGACTTCCACGAACCCCAAGAAGCGGCAAAACACCTGACTGGTCTTCGATGATCGGGAATTCCGGCTAGACAACTTTGGCCATTCACACAATAAAACAGCCAACACAAACTCAACAACACTCAGGAGCGTCGCAGCACCATGAACCGTAAAGTCACCGTCTTCGGAGCCGGTTTTGTCGGCTCAACGACCGCCCAACGCATCGCCGAAAAGGAAATCGCCGATGTGACCATGATTGACATCATCGAGGGCATGCCCCAAGGCAAAGCGCTCGACATGATGGAGTCGGCGTGCCTGGAAGGATTCGACGCCAAAGTCACCGGCTCCAACAGCCCCGCCGACTGCAAGAACAGCGACCTTGTCGTGATCACGTCCGGAATCGCCCGCAAACCCGGCATGAGCCGCGACGATTTGCTCAAGACCAACGCCGGCATCGTCGGCAGCGTTTGCGACGCGATCAAACACAACGCTCCCAGCGCCACGGTTATCGTCGTCAGCAACCCGCTCGATGTCATGACCTATCTGGCCGGGGTGAAACTCGGGTTCCCCAAAAACAAAGTCATGGGCATGGCCGGTGTCCTTGATTCCGCCCGGTTCCGCTGCTTCATCGCCATGGAACTCGGTG
>CAZEQV010000257.1:274-5486 GCA_964514435.1 uncultured Verrucomicrobiota bacterium | reverse complement strand
TGGGCGGAACCGTGGCAACAACCGGCACTCTCACCAACCTGTCCAGCGGCTCGATCGTTGGAAATGGCGCCCTGATCGGCAACCTGGTCAACCACGGCACGCTTTCTCCAGGTTTCTCCGCGGGCGCAATGGCGTTTACCGGTGATCTTACGCTCGGCAGTTCCGGTACATTACTGGTCGAACTTGCCAGTCTGTCTTCGTTCGATAATCTCAGCATCACGGGCACCTTGGTGTTGGGTGGAACGCTCGACGTGACGCTGCTGGATGGCTACAATCCCAGTTACCCGGATTCTTGGACGATCATCACGACTACGGACGGAGTGACCGGGTCTTTCGACACGGTAACACCGGGATATTCAGTTTCGATTGACGGCAACACCGTGGTACTCCAAGTGATTCCTGAGCCTGGTCCGATTGGCTTGGTTTGCATGGGTTTGCTAAGCGTCGTGTTCATCGGTTATTCTCGCCGCCGACGGCCATGACACCGCAAGGTTACCAGAGGTAACTTCAGTTTCGTTGTTGAGCGGATGTCGCAGCATCCACAGGAGTTTGATTTGAAGGGAACCAAGGGAAAAGCCATGTCTCTACGCCGTCCTGACGGCTTTACGGTCTTGGAGTTGATCGTCACGGCAGCCGTTACGGCCATTTTGGCAACCATGATCCTGAGCGGACTGGGAATCGCACGCGAGCATGGTCGTCGCGCCCAGTGTTTGAGCAATATGCGTCAACTGGCCAACGCCATCATCATGTACGGCGCCGACAATCAGTCCATGCCCACGCCGTACCTCTATGAGAAACAGTATCTCGGTGACGGCCAGTTCAAGATGGTGGTGAGCAAGTCTTGGAACATCGCCAATGTTGGACCCGGTGCTACCGAGTCCATTCTGCTCTGCCCTTCCGACAAGACCCCCTCCAAGATGAACACGACCGACTCCGCCGGCAATCCGGTCACTATCACTTCCAGCTACAGCTACAATTTCCTGCCATTCATCACTGACACGCGCACCATGATGCTACGCTCCCCCAAGACTGTCCTGCTGTTTGACGGCAAACCTGACGCGGCTTTCGCCGGCACATGGTGGGGAATTTCAGACGGCACCGCAGGTCCCGATGGTAAAGTCACGATCTGCCATCAAGGAAACCAATTGTCGGTGAATGAAAGCGCGATTGGAGAACATCCCGGCGGACACGCACCGGGCCCGCCCAATCATCCCGATTGCCACTTGGGACTTTGCCAGGGCAGCGAGGCTTACAATCTGTCCCGGTACAATAACGTCTCCGAGCAACAACTTGTCCGTCGTCATTTGAAGAAGGCGAATATCATATTCCTCGACGGCCACGGCGATATCGGCACCGTACTGCCCAATGGCAGTCTTCTTCCGCAGTAACTTGTCGGTCGTTTCCCGCAGCATTGCCAACCGGCACGGCATTGCGCTATCTTGCCGTCCATGAAAACGGCCATTGCGTATTTACTATCGGCGCTCCTTTACATCAGCCTCGCCCCTCACCTGAACGCTGCCCCTGCAGATCCCGGCGACAAGTTCTTGGAAGCCTTTCTGCTTATTCAGGCCGCCGACACGGCGGAGAGAAACTCCGAATGGCAAACCGCTCACACCAAGTTCAAGAAATCGCTCGAGCTGCTCCGCGAGATTCAATCTTCCGCGCCAACCTGGAACCCGCATATCATTGAATACCGGCTCGGTTATTGCACCGAACGCCTCGGTGCGCTGGCGGCCAAAGTGCCGGCAGAAACCACAGCCCCCGTCACACAGCCCGTCGCAGAGCCGCCGCCTCCCGCCCCAGCGCCCTCCCCTACCCCTGCTCCCGTCGAACCGCCCCCACCCGACAACACTGAACTGAACATTCTCCAATCGCAAATCCAAACCCTCCAAGATCAACTCAACAAAGCCGAAGCATCACGCTCAGAACTGCAAGCCAAACTGGCCGAAGCGCTCGCCAAGGTTCCCGCCACGGAAACAAATCAACGGATCGAAGAACTCCTCAAACAAAACAACGAACTGGCCACGCAACTCGCTTCCGCCCAGCAACAGATCACCGCCCTGAAAACAGCCGCAACACCCGCATCGGCTCCGGTCGCCAACCCAGCCGAACTTGTGCAGCTCCGCGCCCAAGTTGCCACACTCCAAACGGAACTCGATCAGACCAAGTCCGAACTCGACAAGACGCGCGCGGAACTCACGCTCGTTCGCAACGAACTCAAAAGCTCCAACGCCGACCTTGAACTCGTGCGGACACAACTGCGCGAGTCGGAACGGAAACTTCTGGCCGCCGAGTCTTCCGGCAAGAAGAATGACGAAATCATCACCCAACTGCGCAAGGAAAACGCCTTGTTGCAGCAGATCATTGACCGTCGGTCCACTCCCACCACCAACATCTCCCCCCGGCGACCGGCTGCCGAAAGTTCGCGCACATTGCCGGAACTCAAAGGTGTGCGCCCACGCCGCTCGGCTGGAGCCACTGAAACAATCCCGCCCTCGACAGAATCCTCGCCCCACCAACTGACCGCCGAGGTGACCGCGCCGGCTTCCCCGGTCGAACCCGCACCAGCGCCGCCTCCCGCGCCAGTCCCATCCAAGATCACCAACTTGATCAAGGAAGGCAGAGACGCGCTCGCCTCCAAACAATTTGATGTCGCCACCGAGAAGTTCAACGCCGTCCTCGCGCAAGATCCGAAGAGTGTGGCCGCCCTCAGTTCGCTCGGAGTGCTCCACTATCAACAAGGGCAACTAGCCGACGCCGAGGCCGTCTTAATCCGCGCTGTCGCCGCTGCGCCAAACAACAGTCAGGCTTGCGCCATGCTGGGCGTGGTTTATCTCCGACGCGGTCAACTCGACAAAGCATTCAGCCAGTTGAATCGTGCTGTGGCTCTTGATCCCAAGAACGCCGAGGCGCACAACTACCTTGGCATCACACACAGCCAGAAAGGTTGGAGCACCGCCGCGGAACAGTCCATCAAACGCGCCATCGAAGTGAAACCTGATTACGCCGATGCTCACTTCAACCTGGCCGTTCTCTACAACCGTCCGCCCAACGCGCGACCCGACCTCGCCCGGCAACATTACCGCAAGGCGCTCGAACTCGGTGCCGACCGCGACCCCAACCTCGACAAACTCCTGCAAGCTCCCTGATCAGGCTGTTGCCGCGACAACACCGGGTTCAAATGCCCGCCCCTTCCGCTCGCAATGCCGATTGCAGCTTGGGTATCTCGATTTCCTGCACAGGCTTGCCGGCTCCGAGCGCCAGCGTCGCCGCCGTGCCGGCAGCGTGACCGAGCGTCATCCAGGTTGATTCCAGCCGGATCGAACAAAACGCCACGTGCGAAGCCGACACGCAGACCGGCACGAGCAGGTTCTCGCACTCTCCCGCCAACGGCGTGAGGATCCGGTACGGTATGTCAAACGGCTCAAACACCGGCACCCAGATGCGGCCTTCGTTGCGGAACTGCTCCTTCGACAACGCCACGCGCTGCACATGATGCGAATCTATCCAGTGCGACCCGATGGCGATCCGGTCCGGCTTGGTTCTGTCCGTCAACACGTCGTGCTGCGTCATCACCAACGCGCCCTTCATCCGTCGGGCTTCCCGGATGTACAGGTAATAGGGCCAATGGTCGTTGTCCGCGTATTCATCCGCCGCCAATCCCCAATGCATCATCTCGGCCCGCAACGCAGCCGGTACGTTCTCGTCGTGTCCGAGGAAATACAGCAATCCCTGATTCCAGTGGCGATGGTCGGCGATGATGGCGCGGCGCTTCTCATAGTTGGCGTCGGGATACTCGAATTGTCCGCCAAAATGTCCGAGCGAAATGATCGAAGCTTGCCGGTTGTTAAGCTCCCATTTGTCATCCTCAATGACCTGTTTCACAGCCGGCTGATCCGCCCGGTAACGTCCGCTGGGATGGGGCATCCAAGCTACGATGTCACGCAGTCTGACCGTAGAACTTTTGGCCAGCCAACGCGCGAGGATGATAAACGCATCCGGATTATACTGCGGCGGCGGCGTGATCGGCACCCGATTGGAGGCGCGGCTGACGGTGACCCGGTAATTGTAGTTCATCACCTTGTGATCCGCGCCGCCGATGACAATTTCGTCGGCCGACACGAAACCCGGCAGGAGTATTCCGTCATTGGCGTACGGCGAGGCGTCAATCGGCTCATCGGTGGCGCGCGAGTCGTTCGTTCCGCGCAATTCATCGAGTGACTCAACGAATCTCATGCCGGCCTGCGGTTCGCTATATTCGTCGCGGCTCTCCCGCCCGAACGTGTACGAAATACCGGCCCGCGCCATGAGATCGCCTTCGTAGGTGGCATCCACGAACACCTTGCCGGCCACGACGGAACCATTGGTCATCACGATCTGCCGAATCTTGCCGGACTGTTTCTCGACACGGTCAACCCATTGTTCGAATCGCACCACGACACCGGCTTCGTCGAGCATCTCATTGAAGACGCGTTCGGCAACATGCGACTCCCAGCGATAGAGCGGCAGGTCGAATCCATACTGTTTGCCCACGCGCCGGTAAAATTCCGAGGCCAGTCCGCTGAATGACACCGGCAACATATGTTCACTCTCGGAAGTATTCAGACCGCTGGTGCTGAGGCCGCCCACATGGCGGGTTTGTTCCAGCACCAAGACTCGCGCGCCACGCCGGGCGGCTGCCACCGCCGCCACAACACCGGACGGCGTGCCGCCATAGATGACAATTTCAAAGGAGTCCGTCATGCGGCCATCCGCCACAGCGACTCATTGCTCTGCCAAAGAACGGAAATAGCTCAAGTTCTCCATTTCAATGGCGAGGTTGACGTTGCTGACAACGATCTTGGTGGGAACGTGCAACACGACGGGGGCGAAGTTCAGAATGGCCGTTACCCCGGCACCCACAAGCCGATTGGCGCAATCTTGAGCCACTTGCGGTGGCACGGTGATGATGGCCATTTTGATCTGACGTTGCCGGACAAACGGCTCCAGTTTGTCCAAATGATAGATGGGTTGATCGAACGTCTTGCGGCGTTTGCGGCGGACATCCACATCGAACCCGGCCACAATCTCAAACCCTTCGTTGTCGAATCCCTTGTAGGCCAGCAACGCGGCCCCTAAGTGACCCACACCCACCAACACCACCGGCTGAGGACGTTTCCGGCCCAAGACATCAGCGATACTGCTGCGCAACACTTCAACGCCATAGCCAAGA
>CAZEQV010000257.1:0-264 GCA_964514435.1 uncultured Verrucomicrobiota bacterium | reverse complement strand
GTCAGGTCTTTGCGAAGTTGGGTGGGCTTGACGTTCGCCTCCTCAGCCAACCGGGCGCTCGGGACCGTGCGCACACCGTCCAGTATCATCTGGTCCAAACACCGAAGATAGACGCTGAGACGGTAGATGGTGCGTTTCGGAATGGCAGTTTTCATGAAGTGTTGCGAGCGTACCGGCCCGGGTGGAGAATGTCAAAATCGCACAAAGAAGAGCGACCGCTCTGTCGCCTGCATCCCATCATCCGAAAAGTATCCTCCCAATTAC
>CAZEQV010000256.1:0-5495 GCA_964514435.1 uncultured Verrucomicrobiota bacterium | reverse complement strand
TGATCGCCACCGGCCCCGTCGGTGTTAGCACCAACACCAAGAATGGATACATCTCCGTGCTCCTGCCGCCGCAGATCGCCACCACTCCATCCGTGCGCGACCTCGGCAACGTCACCATCGGACAAACCGGCACGGGCACATTTCAAATCATCAATACCGGCAGCCAGACATTGTCCGGCACGGCCACCCTGAGCGCCGGCAGCGCGCCGTTCTTCCTGACCAACAGCGCCTACTCCGTCCTGGCCGGCAAGACCGGCTCTGTCTCGGTGATCTTCTCGCCTTCCGCCGGCGGCGCCTTCACCAATCTGATCGTGTTCACCAGCAACGCCGGCGCGGCCACCAACACCGTCCTCGGCACCGGCGTGTCGCTCGGACCCGTCTCCTCCGTCCCCTCCGTGGTCAATTTCGGCCAAATCGCCACCGGCGCCTCAGCCCAAGCCTCCATTACCATCAGCAACCTCGGCAGCAGCGTCGTGACCGGCACGGTTTCCCTCGGCACCAGCGCGTTCACGATAATCAGCGACTCCGCGTTCACCTTGCCGGGCTTCGGCGCGACCAATGTCGTCGTGTTGTTTTCGCCCGTTTCCACCGCAGTCGTCAGCAATACGCTTTCCATCACGTCCAGTGGCGGCAACGCTTCCACCTTGCTGACCGGACAAGGCGGCCTGCCGCCGCTGCCCAACTTCACCGGCTCGCCGCTGACCGGCGCGCCGCCGTTCCAAGTCACATTCACGGACACCTCCACCGGCTCGATCAGCAGCCGGTTCTGGCAATTCGGCGATGGTGGCACGACCAACATCGTCGCCGTCACCAACACCGTGAAACACACCTACACCACGGCGGGAACATTCTCCGTGTCGCTCACCACATCCGGTGCGTTTGGCACAAATTCGCTGACTCGCTCCCACTATATCGTGGGCACCAACACCCTCTCCGCCGACTTGTCCATCGCCGTGGTGGACACGCCCGATCCCGTCCCGGCCGGCAGCAATCTCACCTACATCGTCACCGTCACCAATGCCGGACCGCTTTCGGCTAGTTCCGTGATCGTTACCAACCAGACCGGCGCCGGCGCGCACTTCCAGAGCGCCACCCTGCCGGCCACCACCAATGGCGCCATCATCGCCATCAACGTCGGCTCCGTGCTCGCCACCAACAAGACCACCTTCAACATCGTCGTCACCCCCGCCATCTCCGGCACGCTGGCCGGCACGTTCACCGTTCGCGGCTCGCAAACTGACACCAACCTCAACAACAACACCGCTGTTTCCACCACCACGGTGACGGCGCCGGTATCGAGCTTCGCCAATAGTTGGATCCTGCCCGATTCCGGCCACTGGGCCACCAACGAAAACTGGTCGTTGAGTGTCTCGCCCGAGGCTCATCACAGCGCCTTCATCACCAACAGCGCCGCCAAAACCGTGACGCTCGACGATACTGGCTCGCCCATCACCATCAGCAATCTCACGGTGGCCGGTTCCGCCAACGCCCTGCTCTTGCGCGACCGCTCAGCCACGCAAGAAGTAATCGTCACCCAATCCCTCCTGCTCCAGAACGGCGGCGCGCTCACCGTGACCAACGCTTCGTTGACCGTCCGCTCACTCGTGGCAGACGGCACGTTGACGCTGGAACCATCCGCCATTCTTAACGCGACCAACCTGACATCGCTGATCGCCTCCACGACCAACGGCCAGGCTCGACTCCACGGCGGCACATGGTCCGCCAAGGAACTGATCCTCGGAAACGCCTCCGCCGCCCGCGGCACGCTCACCGTCTCGGCCGGAACGCTTCAGATCACCGATCAACTGCTGCTGGGCAACTGCGTCAATTCCTCCGGCCTCGTCTGGCTAGTGGACGGCCAGATCAGCAATCCCGGCACCACCACCATCGGCGTCAGCGGCCACGGCGTGATGATCATTTCCAATGGCGCGTTCCTTGCCGGCCCGGTCACTGTCGGCACGTCAGGACGGGGCACGTTGACTATCGCGGGCGGTCAGATGAACGTCACCGGCCCCTTCACCATTCGCGGCAGCGGCAGCCTGGCCGGTTCGGCGGTCGTGGACGGCGGCACGCTCATCGCCACCAACGCCAACACGCTCATCGGTCTGACAGGACCGGGACAATTGACGCTCTCCACGGGAACCGTCGCGCTAGCTGCCGTGTCCGTCGGACAATCCTCGCGTGGGACATTGACCATGTCCGGCGGGGACATGGAAATTCAGGACAGCATCACTCTCGGCGTGACCGGCGGCTCAACCGGCATCGTGAACGTCACCGGCGGACTGCTCCTGCACACCAATGGCGCCATTCAGACCGGCTCCGGCATCGGACAACTCACCGTTTCGACCAATGCGCTGGTCATCACGCGCGGACTCGTGCTCGGACAACAAACCAATGTGGCCGCCAACGCCGCGACCATCACAGGTCATCTCGTCGTGACCGACCCCACGTTGACCGGTACGCTGCAAATCCGATCCGGCACGCTCACCATCAATCAAGGCACCATCAGCGCCGACCGCCTGATCGTCACCAACGGAACGTCGGCCCGCGTCCGGTTCCATCGCGGCCATTTTGCCGCCAAAACGGTTGTCATCTCCAACAACCTCTCATTCGTTGTCGGCAACGGCACCAACGCCGCCACGCTCCAGCTCGACGGCGGTACGTATGTGTTTGCGTCGGGACTGCTCATCTCCAGCAATGCCACGCTTGCCGGCTGCGGCATAATCGTCGGTCTCATCATCAACCAAGGCACGATCGTTGGCGGCTGCATCACCACCAACGCGAACCGTCCCGCCCTGGCCAGCAAGGGAGCCGGCATCCTCTCCGAAGACCCTCCCGTGGACGCTCTCGTGTTCACCGACGTGGTGACCAACGAGTCCTTGATCGCCGCCGTGGATGGCGCGGTCATCCAGTTTCAAGCGCCTGTTGTCAACAACGCCGAGGTCGTGGTCACCAACGCCAACGTCGAGTTCCAATCCGACGTGGCCAACTTCGGTTCTGTTTCGCTCAATTCCAGCGGCGACTCCGACGGCGACGGCGTTCCCAACGACGTGGACAACTGCCCCACGCTGGCATCGGCGAACCAAACCGATTCCGATGGCGACGGCCTCGGCGACCCTGCGACAACTGCCCGTTCACGACGAATCCGTCGCAGCCCGACAACGATCGCGACGGCACTGGTGACGTGTGCGATGCCGACGACGACAACGACGGCGTGGAAGACGCGCTCGACAATCGCCCGTGGGCGTTCAACCCCGACCAAGCCGACACCGATGGCGACGGCCTCGGCGACGCCTGCGATAATTGCCCCCTGGTCGCCAATGTTTCACAGACCGATTCTGACAACGACCGGGTCGGTGATCCTTGCGACAACTGCCCGGCCGCGCCCAATTCATCCCAATCCGACGTTGACCATGACGGCACCGGCGACGTGTGCGATCCCGATTCCGACAACGACGGCGCGCCGGATGAAACGGACAACTGTCCGCTCATCGCCAATCCCGGCCAGGAGGACAACGATGGTGACGGCACCGGCGATGTGTGCGATGCCGACGACGACAACGACGGCGTACCGGATGAAACAGACAATTGTCCGCTCATCGCCAATCCCGGCCAGGAGGACAACGATGGTGACGGCACCGGCGATGTGTGCGATACCGATGACGATAACGACGGCGCACTGGATGTTTCCGACAACTGCCCGCTTGTTTCCAATCCCGCACAGACGGACAGCGACGGTGACGGCATCGGGGACGCGTGCGACACGGACAACGACAACGACGGCATCCCGGATGCCTCGGACAATTGCCCGACCAGCTTCAATGCGATCCAAGATGACCACGACCTTGACGGTCTTGGAAACGAATGTGACCCCGATGACGACAACGATGGATTGCCGGACGGGTTTGAAACGGCTCATGGACTGAATCCCCTCAACGCCGCCGACGCGGGGATTGACACGGATGGCGACGGATTCACGAACTATCAGGAGTTCTTTGCCGGCACACAGCCCGATAGTCCATCCAGTTCGCTGCGGGTGTTGACGATTCAGGCCACGGGTGCGGACATGAACATCTCGTTCACAACCGCTTCGGACAAACTCTACACCGTCGAGTACAAATCCAATCCCAACGATGAATCATGGTCGGAAGTGGCCAAAGATGTTCCCGGCACCGGAGGAACCGTGACCGTTCCCGATCCGGGCGCGGCCAGCCAACCGGCTCGCATCTACAGGGTGCGGCTGCAAGGAGAGTTACCGGGCCAATGACTCGATGACGGATTGGAGACCGGCGGTGACGCGGGCCAATGACTTGTAGTCAACTTTGTCGGGCGTGTCTTCGAGTTGATGGTAGTGTGGATACCGGTAAGGCGCCGTGTCGGTGACCATGAACGCCCGGTAGCCTTCCTTCCAAAAGGAACCGTGGTCGCTCCAGTCTATGCCCGGTATGCCAGCAAACGTGGCGCAACATTCCGCGGGGAAATCCGAGTGTTGACGGAACGCCGCCACGGCTTCCCGCATGCGCGAGCGTGAATTCAGGTCGGAGACAAAGGCAATGAAGTTGCCGGTCGAAGGGTACATCCAACGAAAGAAGGCTGGGTACTGCTGGCTGCCGGGGCGGTCGCTGTAGAATCCCATGGTTTCCAGCGAGATCATGACGTGGATGTTGTCGCCACGTTGCCGGGCTTCGACGGCATACACGCGGCTGCCCATCGCGGGTGTCTGGAAGCAGGGCGGTTCTTCGTTCACGAACGCCACGAATCGGACGGTGCGATCCATCGCGGTTGAGGACAGAAGCCGGGATAGTTCGAGCAGCGCAGCGACGCCGGTCGCGTTGTCGTTGGCACCGGGGGAGCCTTCCACAGAATCATAGTGCGCGCCAATGAGCACGATTTCGTCGGAACGGCGCGTGCCGGTGAGGGTGACTTCCACGTTCGCCACTTCGACGGTGCCGACCCGGTAGGTTTGACGCCGCACTTGGTAGCCCTGTTCTTGCCAGGTTTGTTCAATGTAATCGGCCGCCTCACGCAGTCCGTCAAAGTGGGGAATGTTGCGCTGGCCGATGTCACCGGCCAGTTTCTGGACATGGATTCGGAGTTGCGCGGCCAGATTTTCGATTGTGGTCATGTTGGCCTCGGGGCTGGTAACGGGATGAGGGCACCGGCTCATATAGAGCAAGGTGATCCACAACAAGAGAACAAGGCTGGCGATGCGAATCCAAGCTTTCCGGGTGACGATTCTCACGGTGTTTGTCGGCATCTTGACGCTTGACCCTCTGGGGTGTCACGTGGAATATGCGCGCCGCAGGCACCGGGAAGGATGCCTGCCGGTGCTGTTCCGACGGAGTGACGGACGGTGCTGAACCGCAAAATTCCTCGCTCCAAAGGGAGAGGATGTTAACCATGTTCGATCATGCAAAGAAATGGTCATGGATGGCGCTGGCCGCGATCATGACGCTCGGCGCCGCTGTGGCTGAAGCAGAGGAACCCCTTAAGGA
>CAZEQV010000255.1:0-5505 GCA_964514435.1 uncultured Verrucomicrobiota bacterium | reverse complement strand
CTCAACAGAATGGCGATGATTTGGGTCGGATTGTAGAACCCCTCCGGGAACAGCGGGCGCAACGGACGATCCGTCATGCGCGCTGTCAAAATCTCTTTCTCGGTGGGACGCCCTTCGCGCTTGAAGTATCCGCCCGGAAACTTGCCGACCGCCGCCGCTTTTTCCCGGTAATCAACGGTCAGCGGGAAGAAATCCATTCCCTCCTTGGGGCCGGCGTCAGCAACGGCCGTGACGATCAGAGTCGTCTCGCCGCATTCAATGGTGACCGCGCCGTCTGCCTGACGCGCGTACTTGCCGGTTTCGATGATGAGGTCGGCGCCTCCCATGTGTACACTGGTTCGATGATGCATGATTGCGATCTGGAGGCGACGAACGGGTAGGGGATTAATGAATTGATTTCGACCGGACCACCGCGTGCAACGCTGCCTTGGTCAGCCGACATCAATCCATCAACCCATCGTCGCCTCAGCTTCCTTTGCTGGTTGGTTGTTACTTTCTGAGGTTGAGTTTCTTGATGATGTCTTGGTAGCGCTTGACATCGGTCTGGCTCAAGAAATCGAGCAACCGACGACGTTGACCTACCATCTTCAGCAGCCCGCGCCGCGAACTGTGGTCTCGAACGTGGGTCTGCAAGTGCTTCGTCAACTCGTTGATGCGAGTCGTCAACAACGCGATCTGCACATCCGCGGATCCCGTGTCGCCCTTGTGAAGTTGAAACTCTTTGAACAACTGCGTCTTCTGTGCGGCATCTATCATATCGGCTCTGCTTCCTTTATCCTGTTGCATTCCTTAAAAATCGGGCGGCACTGTAAAGGTCGCTCCATCGCCTGTAAAGCAGTTTTTGCTACCGGCCCACGCTGTTGACGGGCGTGTTGGTGATCAAAATGCCCGTGCCAGCCTTTCCGCGAATAGAATCCGCCAACGGCTTCAAAGCCGTGGCCTCCTCGGCCGGTAACTCGGATATCGTCTTCAAAATGTCGTCGGGTGTCTTCTGGGCCATCTCCGCCAACCGAATCGGGTGCCGAATGATCAGGTTGAAGTTCTTGTCCACAGCCCCCTTCAGAAACACTGCAAACACCTGGGTCAACGTCGCGAACACCACGTTGTCCACCTTCACAAAGATCGCGCCGGAATACTCGACCACATTGGTGGCCGGAGTCGAATAATTGATCACAGCCACACCGCGACCTTGTGCTTCGAAAACTCCGGATTGCCTACCTTCGACGTAATAGATGCGTTGCCCATCCGCCCTCAGCACTTGCTGAATCGAACCCCGGGCGCCATCGTTTTCGGCCACCAGTCTCCCATCCGGTGCCAGTCGGGCCCGGTACGTGATTATCCCCAACTTTTGGCCCAGCGCCGAAGTCGGATCCATGTTGTCTATCAAGAACTCAAAATGCTCCCGATGCGCGTCAAACCGCTTCGCCGCGTATTCGCGGCGGATCGTATAGTGATCCGTCACGCTCTTGACAATGGCCCGGTTCGACACCGTCATGGACTCAAACGGAATCAGCTTCGCCGCCACGGTGTCACCCTTGTCAGCGCCCAAGCACCACGATCCCCGAACGATCATGACCGCCCATAAAATCAAATGGTATATCCACATCTTCAATTCACTTCTGTTCCTATCCTCAGCATCGGGCCAGAAACTCTTTCAACGCGGCTGCAAACGTCGGCCCGATTCCCGGTGTGGCCGACAGTTCCTCTACCGTCGCTGATCGCATCCGCTGAATCGAGCCAAACTTCTTCAACAACGCGCTCTTCCGTTTGTCTCCCAATCCCGGAAATTCATCCAGCACCGATTCCTGAATCCGCCGCTTCCTCAATGTTTGATGATAGGAATTGGCGAACCGGTGCGCTTCATCGCGCAACCGCTGGATCAAATGCAGGGCAGGGGAGTCGCCCGGCAGCTTGAGCGGCGCCACCCCACCGGGACGATAGATCTCCTCGAATTGTTTGGCCAACCCGACAACGGGCAGTTTCTCCAAGCCCAAATCCTTCAACGCCGCCAACGCGGCCCCAAGCTGGCCAGCTCCCCCGTCCACCATCACCAAGTCCGGCAGCGTTCCGCCCTCCTCGCGCGCGCGAGCGTACCGGCGGCCGACCACCTCCGCCATCGAGGCGAAATCATCGCTGCCCGTCACCGTCTTGATCCGATAATGCCGGTAATGCTCCTTGTGCGGTTTTCCGTCCTTGAAACAGACCGACGACGCAACCGAGAGCGTGCCGGAGATGTTGGAGACATCGAACCCCTCAATGTGACGAGGCAGCGCCGGCAACCCCAACGCCGACTGCAACGCGGCCATCTCCTGGCCGGCATCAATCTTGGGTGAAAGGTCCCGCGCAAACTTGCGCTCCCGGGCGGCGCGGGCGATTTCACGAAGGCCGGTCACCACATCCCGCAATTCAGCGGCGAGTTCAAACTGACGCCCCTTCGCCGCCTCGCGCATTTGCGATTCCAATTCCTCAATCGCTTCGGCGCTGTGTCCCTCCAGGAATTCACAGCCCAATTCCACCCGCCGCAGATAATCCTCGCGGGGCATTTGTGCCAAAGGCACTGGCACGAGGTAGGTCGAGTACTTCAAGTCCTTTGCCTTGGGCGCGCCGGTGCCCTGAACCAAGACTCCATACTTCTTTCGCAAGAATTGCATCACGCGACGCACCGCGCCCGCGTGAGCAAACGGGCCAAAGTACCGGGCTCCGTCCTCCTTCTTCAGCCGCGCGAACTTGAACCGTGGATATTCCTCGTTCATATCCACCTTGACCATCAGGAACCGTTTGTCATCCTTGAACAGCGCGTTGTACTTCGGCTTGAAATCTTTGATCAACTTGCCTTCCAGCATCAGCGCCTCGGCTTCGCTGTTGACCACGTGCGTCTCAATATCAGCGATGGACTCCACAAGGGCGTTCAACTTCGGGTCGAACCGCATGTACCGGGAAGGATGAAAGTACTGCGATACCCGTTTCCGCAACGACCGCGCTTTGCCGACATAAATCACGCGCCCCAAGCGGTCCCGCATCAGATACACGCCCGGCTTGTTCGGCAAATCTCGAACCTTGGATTTGAGACTGACACTCATTTCTCACTGTCGGTTTGCTTTGATCCGAACCGCAACACGCCGATCAATTCACCCAATTCGTCAACCCGCAAAACCCGGCAGGCAGCCCCGAACGAAAGTACCGCCACCACCATGCAAGCCGGTACGCTGACATACGCGTTCGTCTTTATCATTCCGTTCGTCCAAAACACCGACAGGCTCATTACGGCGGCGGCGGTAAAAATCTTACCGGATGCAATCACCAGACTGCGGCCTTCGATCTTTCCCAGTTTCCGCCGCATGAACACCAGCAGTAGTCCGAAATTACACAGCGCCACGCACGATGTGGCCAACGCCAATCCAGCCGTCCTCATTCCGAACGTGATGCCAAACAAATAATCCAGCCCGGCGTTCACCACCACCGTGCCCAGCGAGATGAACATGGGTGTTCGGGAATCTCCGAGCGCGTAGAACGTCGGCGCAACGATCTTGATCGAGGCATACGCGGCTAGTCCCACGGCAAACGCCCGCAGACACCATGCGGTTTGTTCTGTCGCCCACGCATCGAACTTACCGTGTTGGTAAATCACTTCGATGATGGGTTTGGCCAACAACGCCAGACCGCACGCGGCCGGAATGCACAGGAACATGGCCAGCCGAATGGATCGAGCCACTGTCTTGCGGAACTCCACCATGTCGCCCCGCGAAACGTGCGCGCTGGCCGTCGGCAAAGTTGCCACACCGATCGCCACGCCGAACACCCCGATGGGAAACTGCATCAGCCGGAACGCGCAATTCAACCATGTCACCGCCCCATCGCTGAAGAACGACGCGAACCAGTTGTCCACGAAAACATTCAACTGCACGGCCGCCACGCCCAAGACCGACGGTCCCAGCAATTTCACCACATGACGAAAGCCGGGATCGTTCCAATCGAGGACCGCCGCGTACCGGAACCCGACCCGGTAGAGGCTGGGCACTTGTATGAGAAATTGCATCGCGCCGCCGATGAGCGTGCCGATGCTCATGCCGATCATCGCCCGGCCGGCTTGCGTGCTGTCGTGCAAAAAATCCGGCGCCAACAGAAACGCGAACCCAAGGCCTCCGAGGATCGAACCAATGTTGAACATCATCGAAGCGCTGGCCGGCACCCCGAACTTCCGCTTCGCGTTCAACATTCCCATGGCCAGTGCCGCCACAGCCACGCACAACAGAAACGGAAACATGATTCGAGTCAGTGTAATGGTCAGTTCGGTCTTGCCGGGTGTCATGGCAAATCCCGGTGCGATCGCTTTGACCAACCAGGGTGCGGCCAGGATACCGGCGATGCTGATCACACTTAGCACCACCAGCAGGGCATTGAGGACAAGGTTGGCCAGCCGCCATGCCGGTTTCTCACCTTCAATCTCGAGCTTCTGTGTGAACGTCGTGACGAACGCCGCCGACAACGCGCCTTCCGCAAACAGATCGCGCAGCAGGTTGGGAATGCGGAATGCCGTCACGAAGGCGTCGAACTCCTTGTTTGCGCCAAACAGTGCCGCCAACACCTGTTCACGGACCAGTCCGAGAATCCGGCTGCCGAACACGGCGATACTCACCGTGCGAGCCGACCGGGCAACCGAGGTTTTGGTGGGAGCGGATTCAGTCACGGCTGGCGAACATAGGCAAAACCCCGACGGTCGGAAAGCGAAGAATGCCGGAGACCCTGGGTCATCCGGCATTCCATCGTTATGTGGAGCTTGTTCCGGCTCGCGATCAGGCGACGTCGAAGCGATCCAAGTTCATCACTTTGTTCCATGCAGCCACAAAGTCGGCGACGAACTTCTTCTCGGCATCCGCGCAGCCATAGACCTCGGCCAACGCCCGTAGCTGGGAGTTCGAACCGAAGATCAGATCAACGCGCGTGCCGGTCCACTTGATCTTGCCGGTCTTGCGGTCACGGCCTTCAAACAAGTCTCGCGCCTCCGATACCGGCTTCCACTCTGTGCCCATGTCGAGCAGGTTCACGAAGAAGTCGTTGGTGAGCGCTTCCGGTCGGTTGGTGAAGACACCATGCCGGGTCTGTCCGTAGTTGGTGTTCAGCACGCGCATGCCGCCAATCAGCACCGTCATCTCGGGCGCGGTGAGCGTGAGCAACTGGGCTTTGTCCACAAGCAGTTCCTCGGCCGGTATGGAGTACCGGGTCTTCAAGTAATTACGGAACCCGTCCGCGATCGGTTCGAGCACTGCGAATGATTCCACATCGGTCTGTTTCTGCGAGGCGTCCATGCGTCCCGGCGTGAATGGCACAGTCACACTGTGGCCGGCATTCTTCGCTGCTTGTTCGACGCCCGCACAACCGGCCAGCACGATCAAATCAGCCAGCGACACTTTCTTGCCACCCTTGGCCGACTTGTTGAACTCGGTTTGAATCTGCGTGAGCTTTTTGAGAACCTTCGCGAGCTGCGCGGGTTGGTTGACTTCCCAA
>CAZEQV010000254.1:0-5505 GCA_964514435.1 uncultured Verrucomicrobiota bacterium | reverse complement strand
CATCGAAATGATGATGGTGATCGCCGTCAGACCGACGATCACCATCTTGAACATGCGGGTCATGTCATTGGCAATCAGTGTCCCGTTCAGCAACGCGACCGGTGCCCGGTCAAGTTGCAGGCACAGTGGAATCAAGCAAACCACCAATCCCACCATCGCCGCCATGCCGATGGTGCGACGACGAACCGCATCCTCCGAACGCCGCCGCGACACCAAGTCCATCGTCAGGGCCACGAAGGCAGCCATGAGCAATACCGCCTCGGCGCCCATCGCGCCGAACACTTCCATGTAGGGAGCCGCTGTCATGGGACCGCCAGCCCTTTCAGAAACAGATCAACATTCCGATTGATCATATCCAACATGATATTGGGATACAGCCCCACGATCACGAGCAGCGCCATCAAGATCACCGACGCCACAATCTCAGGTATCGTGATCGGCGGCAGGTTCCACCGCGAATCGCCCTCGGATTCACCGTGTCCATGCCCGTGTGAACCGTGTCCGTGACCCGATCCAGCATGTTCTTCCTCGGCGAAGAAAACCTTGTGAATGGCATTGAGGATGTAGGCCACCGTGATCGGGATGCCAATGACACCGGCCACAATCGCCATCGTCGGGTGCATGTGAAACGCTCCCACCAGCACCTGAATCTCCGCTACAAACCCGCTGAAACCCGGCAACCCCATCGAAGCCGCGCCACCGACCAAAAATGTCCAAAATGCAAACGGCAATGCTTTCCGCAATCCACCCAGCTCATCGAGTTGACGGGTATGAGTCCGGTCATAAACCATGCGCCCGACAACGGCAAACAGGAGGCTTGCCACGATGCCGTGCGAGAACATTTGCAGCACCGCACCGGATACGCCCACGATGTTTAAAGTGGCCAACCCCAGCAAAACAAACCCCATATGACTGACGCTGGAGTAGCCGATGATGAACTTGAAATCTTTCTGCACCAGCGCCACGCCCGCGCCATAGGCGATGCCGACCACACCCATACCGGCAATCCACCACTTCCAGTAGTCCAATCCTTCCGGGAACAACAACATCGCGGCCCGCAGACAGCCATACGCGCCGAGTTTCATCACCACACCGGCCAGTAACATCGAAGCCGCCGTCGGCGCGGCCACGTGACCGGTCGGGGCCCACGTGTGGAACGGCCACATACCGGCCAACACGGCGAACCCGAGGAATATCAACGGGAAAATCCACCGCTGCGTTTCCGCCGCGAGCTTGACTTGGCTCAAAGCAAAGATGTCGAAGGTCTGCCCACCGGCCGCGTAGAACGCCGCCAAGATGCCGATGAACACCAGCGCGCTGCCGATGAACGAGTACAGCACCAGTTTCATCGCGCCATACTCCTTGCGTGTCGAACCCCAGATGGCGATGATGAAATACTTGGGCACAATGGCCAATTCGTAGAACACGAACAGCAGAAACAAATCCATCGCCATGAACACGCCATATACGCCGGCAATCAGCGTGAGATAGAATGCGAAGAACTCCTTGACCCGGTCTTCGATGTTCCAACTGTACAACACACCGGTCACACACACGATGCCGGTCAGCAACACCAACGGATACGAAATGCCGTCCACCGCAATCCGATAGTTGATCCCCAAAGCCGGAATCCACGGATGGTTGACCACCATCTGGAAACCGTCCTTGAGATCGGTCTGCGTCCGCAGCCAGGCATCGTAGGCAAAATAGTTTTGCGTCGCGACCGCCAACGCCACCACGCCGGTCAGCAGGGCAACCCACCGTATGAGGTTCTTCGCTTGACGGGGCAGCAACATCACCAGCCCCGCGCCGAGGAACGTCAGATAAATTGACCAGTCAACTGTCATGCGTCAGTTCCCCACCACCTTTTGAACCATCCCGATCAAATCCAAGACGGCCGGGTTCGAGACATTCACCAACCAGGCCGGATATATTCCAATCCAAAACATGAACACCATCAAAACGGCGCTGATGAAAATCTCTCGCGGCGTCATGTCCGGAAGGTCCTTCCATTTCTCATTGAGCGGCCCGAAACAGACCTTCTGCATCATCCCCAGCAAAAACACCGCCGTGATCACCAACCCGATCATCGCCACGACGGTGACCGTGGTCACTAGGGGGAACGCACCCTTGAAAATCATGAACTCGCCGACAAACCCATTGAGTCCCGGCAAGCCCAGTGAGGAGAACATCGAGATGCCCAGCACCCCGGCATAGACCGGCATGATGTATCGCAACCCGCCGTACTCGCCCAGTTGCCGGGTATGCGTCCGCTCATAGACGCACCCCACCATGAAGAACAACGCCGCCGAACTGATTCCGTGATTAAACATCTGCAGCATCGCCCCGTTCAACGCCGCGGCCTTCTCATTGACCACATCGGACACGTGAGGCGCCTGCGCGACCACGGCAAAGATGCCCAGCATCGCGTACCCCATGTGGTTGACCGAAGAATATGCGACGAGCCGTTTGAAGTCTTTTTGCGCCAACGCCGCGAACGCGCCCAGCACGATGCTGCCGAGGGTCAGCAGCCAGAGAATGTTGAGGTTCGCATGAATCTCCGACGGGAAGATCGGTAACACGATCCGCAGAAAACCGTACACGCCCATCTTCAACAAGACCGCCGCCAGCACCATCGAGCCGCCGGTCGGCGCTTGCGTGTGCGCGTCCGGCAACCACGTGTGAAACGGCCAGATCGGCACTTTGATGGCGAATCCGAGGAACACGCCCCAGAACAACAGTTGCATGAACGCGCCCGTGCCGATGGTCAAGCCAGTCTTGGCCTTGATACCGGCCAACATCGCTTCCATCGCCGGTACAAGCTTGCCGGCTGCGGACATTTCACGCAGTTCCAAAAACCCAAACGTACCGGTCGAAAGAAAGATAAACGAGAAGGCCAGCAGCATCGTCACGCTGCCGACCAGCGTGTAGAGGAAGAACTTGAACGACGCGTACGTCCGATCTTCCGCGCCCCACAGTTTGATGAGGAAAAACATTGGGATCAATCCGAGTTCCCAGAAGATGAACCAATGGAAAAAGTTCAGGGCGGTGAACACGCCATACATGCCGGTTTGCAACAACAGAAACAGGAAGAAAAACAGCTTGGGTTCCCGGTCTTGTTTCCAGTGGGCGATCAACGCCAACGGTGTGATCACAGCGGTCAGCAACACCATCGTCACGCTAAGGCCATCCACGCCGAGGTGGTAGTAAACGTTGAGCGCGGTGATCCACGAACCTTTCTCCTCGAACATCAACCCGCCGGCAGGATCGAACGCAAACCACATCTTCAACGTCAGCGCCAACGACACCAAGCTGGATACCAAGGCCACGCTCTTGGCCGCCCCCTCTTGCGCCTTGTTGAGCAACGCCACCACCAGCGCGCCGGCCAGCGGCGCGAATGTGATCAACGACAAGATTGGCAGTTGTGAATCGTTCATCGCCTAGAGGACCACAAAATAGACAAGCATCAACAAGGCGGCGCCCAGACACATCACCCGGAAATAGTTTTGCGCCCGGCCGCTTTGAAGTTTGGACGCTTCCTTGCCGGACTGCCGCACGCCTTCGCAACCGGCATCGAATCCGCCGTTGATCAACAGCTCGTCGCCGACCCAGCGAATCACCTGCGAAACGCCCCAGAATAGTTTGGCGACCGCATGAAGGAATCCGTCCACAAGTCCCTTGTCCACATACCGGAACATCTCGCCACACCACATGGTGAAACGAATCACCGTCGCCTCGTAAATCTCATCTATGTACCACTTGCGGTTGAGCCAGGTGAACACGCGCCCCAACATGCTCTCGAGCGGATCCGGTTCCGTCGCCTTCTCCATTGTGCGTCGTCCGTACAACACCCAGCCGATCAGGATGCCGGCCACACCGACTGCCACTGACAATCCCATCACCAAGAACGCACCGTCATGCGATGCTTCCTCGCCGGGCGTCAGATAATGGTGGAACCAATTGTGAGCGACGAACGGCGTACCGGCAAACCCCAGGAACAACGCGAAAACACTCAAGACCGCAATCGGCAGCCACATGTTCCACGGGACCTCGTGCGGTTCATGGTGACCGTGTCCATGTCCGTGACCGTGCTCATCATGTTGGTCGTGACCATGATGATCCCCTGCCCCGCCCCGCCATTTGCCGGCAAAAACCATGAACATCTGACGGGTCATGTAGAACGCAGTGAGAAATGCCGCGAACGTCGCCAGTCCCCACGCCAACTTGGAACGATGGAACGTGACCAGCAGGACTTCGTCTTTGGAGAAAAACCCGGCAAGGGGCGGCACGCCGGCCAGCGCCAGCATCCCGATGAGATAACACGCGAACGTGATGGGCATATAATTCCTCAGTCCACCCATCTTGCGCATGTCCTGCTCGTGATGGGTGCCAATGATCACGCAACCGGAACCGAGGAACAGCAACGCTTTGAAGAACGCGTGTGTCAGCAGGTGAAATTGGCCGGCTGACAGCCCGCCGGCGCCGAGCGCCATCACCATGAACCCGAGCTGCGAGCAGGTGGAATAGGCCAACACCCGTTTGATGTCCCATTGCGCCACGGCAATCGTCGCCGAGAACACCGCCGTGATGCAGCCGATCCACATCACAAAATCCATCACCCACGCGCCCGATTCCGCCGTGAACAAAGCGAACATCCGCCCCACCATGAACACACCGGCAGCCACCATCGTCGCAGCATGAATGAGCGCGCTGACGGGCGTGGGACCTTCCATCGCGTCCGGCAACCACACGTGCAATGGGAACTGCGCGCTCTTGCCCATCGCGCCAATGAACAACATCAACGCAATGAAACTCGACATGTGCAATCCCCACCACGCGCCCAGCCCGGCCAGCTTGTCGGCTTGTTCCAGCGCGCCGTTACCGGCATCGTAAAGGTTCAACGTGCCGGTATGCCAATACAGCAGCAGGATGCCAATGAAGAATCCCACGTCGCCGATACGTGTGGTGATGAATGCCTTCTTCATCGCCGCGGCCGCGCTCGGTTTGTGATACCAGAACCCGATCAACAGATAACTGCACAGACCGACCAACTCCCAGCACATGAACAACAACAACAGATTGTTCGAGATCACCAATCCCAACATCGAAGCCGCAAACAACGAGAGAAAACAGAAGAACCGTGTGAAGTTCTCGTCGTCGTGCATATAGCCGGTGGCGTTGACGAAAATCCAGAAGCCGACAAACGTGACCATCGCCGCCATACCGGCTGTGAGCGGATCAAGCACGAAACCGAGATTGAGATTGGTGGTGCCGAACTTGAACCAGGTGAAATTCGCCACCGCCCGCGTCACTTCGTGGTCACCAGCGATGGTCGCGGCAAACGCCCGCAGGGCCAACACGCAAGAAATGCCCATGGCCGTGATGCAGATACCGGCCGAAAATTTCCGGGCCGTGCGCGGCAGCAATGATTGGATCGCCGCCGCGATGAGCGGAAACAATGGTATGAGCCATTGTTGTCCGGCAAGGTGTTGGAGATGTTCCGCG
>CAZEQV010000253.1:0-5509 GCA_964514435.1 uncultured Verrucomicrobiota bacterium | reverse complement strand
GGGGGGGATCCCCCCCGTGGGGGTGGTCGCCCCCTCATCGTCATGCGCCAAGCGTTATGAGGAATCCTTCAAACGCCAAGCCGTCGAGTCTTGGCTGCGCAGCGGCAAACCCGGTACCCAGATTGCCCGCGAACTCGGTGTCAGCTATCCTTGCCTCAAGGACTGGAAACGCCGCTACTACGGCGGCGCCACGCCCACGCACCCGGATCTGGTGGCCGAGAACCGCGCCCTCAAAGCCGAACTCCAGCGGGTGCGCGAGCAACGCGACATTCTAAAAAAAACTCTGGGTATCCTCTCCGAACCACCCAAGACCGCTACCAACGGATCCAAACAATGAAACCCAACTACTCCCTGGCGGCCTTGTGTGCCGCCTTCGACGTCACCCGCTCGGGCTACCATTCGTGGGAACACCGCGAGCTGAGCGCCCGCGCCCAAACCGACGCCAAACTTCAAGCCGCCATCACCGCCATCCATACCGCCCATCGCGGTCGCTACGGGACGCCTCGCATCCACGCGGAACTGCGGGCGCAGAGCCAGCGGCACGGTCGCAAACGCATCGCCCGCTTGTTGCGCCACGCCGGCTTGCGCGGTCTGTGTGCCCGCCGCTACGTGCCCCGCACCACCGACAGCCGCCATGCCCACCCGATTGTCCCCAACCACCTGGCCACCCACGCCCCGCCCACCGGGCTCAACCAAATCTGGGTTGCCGACCTGACCTACGTGCCAACCGCCGACGGCTGGTTGTACGTGGCCGTGATCATGGACTTGTACAGTCGCCGCATCATCGGCTGGGCGGCCAGTGCGAGCTTGACCACGAGCACAGTTCTGGCCGCCATGCGCATGGCGTTGACCCACCGCCAACCCCCGCGCGGTCTGCTCTACCACAGCGATCGAGGTGTCCAATACGCCAGCGGCGAACACCGCCAAGCCTTGGCGGCCGCCGGCATCGAACCCAGCATGAGTCGCGTCGGCAACCCCTATGACAACGCCGCGATGGAAAGTTTCATGGCCACCTACAAACGCGAATGTGTCTGGCTGGCCGAAGCCGCCGGCGGATATGCCGACCATTCGGAAGCGACCCTCGACTTCTTCACGTACGTCGAGTGCTACTACAACCGCCAGCGCCGTCACAGTGCGCTGGGCTACCAAACACCGCTGGACTTTGAAACCAATGTCAACTAAACCTCAACCCAAGCACCTCTCAGGGTGTACAAAAAGGCGGGGCAATCCCAGCCAGCACAAGCGACAACCTCCACCTGAAACGCCCATCAAACCAATGAAAACAGCCCGAAAACCAATCAACACCCGTCCCAAACCAAATTATCTTGGACAGCAGTGAGTCTCCATGAAGCTTATGTCTTGGGTATTGGTCATGGCCCTGTCGGTTTCGGTGGTAGAAGCCAAAGCCAGGAACCAGCCGCCTTCACTGACGATCCATGAGGCCGCCAAGGCGGGCAACTTGAAGCGGGTTCAGGAAATTTGCAGGGTTTGGCCGAAGAAAGCCATCGAGCAAGACACGGCTTGGAACACGCCGCTGCATTATGCCGCCGGCTCCGCCCACAAGGACATCGTTTTGTTCATCCTGTCGCAGGGTGGCAACACCCGCGCTCACAATCGGGCCGGTGAGACACCGTTGCACTGGGCGGCGCGCGCGGGATCCGTGGAGATCATGGATATCCTGATCAAGAACCGGGCCGATGTGGATCAACGTGACTTAAAAGGACAGACGGCCCTGCATGATGCCCTGCAGGCCAATTTCCCCGATGCCGCCAAGAGGTTGGTGGACAATAAAGCGACCGTCACGTTTCGCGACGCATCGGGAAGCACGCCGCTGCATCTGGCAGCGGAGCGTGGTTACAAGGAACTGGTGGATTTGCTTCTCGCCAAGGGGGCCGTGGCCAGCGCGGCGGACGCCAAAGAGGAAAAGGCGCTGCACACGGCCATCAGGTCCGGCAGCAAAAGCGCGGCCGAAGCCTTGCTGGGCAAGGGCAGCTATATTGATGTGCGCGATGGAAAAGGTCGGACGGCGCTCGATTTGGCGGTGATGGGCGGCCACAAGGAACTTGTGGAGTTGCTGGTCTCCAAAGGAGCCACAACCTTGCCGAAAGACATGACTCGTTGGGCCAATGATTCCATCGCCAGCAACCGTCTGGAAATCGCGCGGTTCCTCGTCAGCAAGGGCGCGGAACTTGACATCTTTGCCGCCGTGCGGCTCGGCGATCTGGAGCCTGTGCAGAAAATCCTGAAAGACAAATCACGGCTGGGGCGCGATGTGGACGCTGAGAATTCGACGCCTCTGCATGTGGCGGCGTTCTTGGGCAACAAACCGATCGCGGAGCTGTTGATCAACCACGGCGCGGACCCCAACGCCCGCAACAACAACAAACGCACGCCTCTTCACTCGGCGGCCGAGGGCGGACAAAAGGTATTGATTGAGTTCTTGCTGGAAAAGAAAGCCGAGATTGACGCGGCGGATCGTGATGGTGAAACGCCGTTGCGCGTCGCGCTGGCCGGTGGCTTCAGGGAAGCCGCGGATGTCTTGGTCGCCAGGAATGCCACGGTTGACTTGTATTCCGCCTTGATGCTGGGAGACAAGGCACGCCTGGAGCAGATGCTCAAGCGCACACCGTCGCTGGCCAGCCAACGCGACAAGACCGGTTCGACGCCGTTGCTTTGGGCCGCTTCCACCAATCAGGTCGAAAGCGCCACGTTGTTGCTGGCGGCCGGTGCGGATCCGAATTTGCGGGGTCCGGCCGGCCGGGTTGCCTTGCATCAAGCCGCCGAGACCGGCAACAAAGAGATGGTGGAACTGTTGCTGGGCAAAGGCGCGCTGATCAATGCCCGTGATGACGAAAAAAATCAAGCCATCCATCTGGCCACCATGGGCGGCCACAAAGAGGTCGTGTTGCTGTTGATCAACAAGGGCGCGGACGTGAGCGCGCGCGATGGTCGCGGCCGGACGCCGCTGACGCTGGCGACGCGTTTGCGGCAAAAGGCGCTGGAAGACCTGTTGCGCGCACGCGGCGGAATCGAGTAGCTATTAGCCGATGATTCTCAATGCCCACCGCCAACACCCCCGACGCTGGGAGCAGTTCCGGTACGTGTACCCCGTGTTGTCACGACGCAGCGGCGGCATCTCCATCGGTCTCAACGTCAATCCCGACAAGGTCTGCAACTTTGACTGCATCTATTGTCAGGTGGACCGCACTGTGCCGGCCGCGATCACCGACTTTGATCTCACGGTGGCGGAGAATGAACTGCGCGAGATGATCGAAATCTGCCGGTCGGGTGAAATCTCTCGCCATGCCCCGTTTGACTCCGTGCCGCCAGAGATGCTGCGGTTGAAGGACATTGCACTCAGCGGCGACGCGGAACCCACCACGCTGCCAAACTTTTCCGAGACGTTGACCATGATTGCGCGCGTGAAGCTGCCGGAAACCAAGATAATCTTGATCACCGATGCCGGTGGGCTGGATCGGGCTGATGTCCGCAAGGGACTGGAAATTATGGATGCCCACAACGGCGAAGTGTGGGCCAAGTTGGATGCCGGCACGGAACCGTACTATCGGCTGATCAACCGCTCGGCCATCCCTTTTGCTCGAATTCTCAAGAACATCACCGGCTGCGCCCGACTGCGGCCGGTGGTGATCCAGAGTCTGTTCATGAAAGTGCGCGGAACCGGTCCCGATGAACACGAGCTGACCGAGTACTGCGCGAGGTTGAGGGAAATCGGCAACATTCGCCTCGTCCAAATCTATACACTGGCGCGAAAGGCGATGACCATCGTGGACGGCGTGCCCGCCTGGAAATTCCTCACGGCGCTCACCGACGCCGAGGTGGACGCGATTGCCGAGCGGGTTCGCAAGGAAACCGGGTTGAGAGCCGCCAGCTACTACGGCAGCGCTCCGACGGAATGAGGCGGTGAAGCTTGTGCGAGTCGGATGACGACGCCACGCCGGGTCACCGCCGGGGTCCGGTCTGGAACTCTTCCTGGTAGGAGCGCTCGGTGTTCACTTCCCAGAGGTTGTGACGCTCGCCAAACAGGTTGCGGACGGCCAGCAGGCCGGTCAGCATCGAGTGGTCCTGGTTGTTGTAACGGTGCAGGCCGTTGCGGCCGATGGTCTGGAGGTTGGTGAACGTGCCGAGATAAGCGCGCACCACGTCCAAGTTCTGCCGGTACGTGGCGTCATAGACGGGATAGGCTTTCGGTTGGCGGATGACCACGCCATCGCGCACGTGGCCGGCCGGGGCGAGGTTCAAGGCGGCCAGCTCGCGCGTGGCGAGCGCGATCAGGGCGGCGTCGGACTGCCGCCAGAGATCGTCGCCGGCGTTGCAGAAATACTCCAGACCGAGACTGGTCGTGGCCGGATCGGGCACGAGCGCGGCGCTCCAGTTCTTGAAGTTCTGGATGCGGCCGACGCGGACGCCGGGCGTGTGAATGTAGATCCAGTTGTCCGGAAACAGGCGCGGTTGGTCGAGGATCAAGCCCACGATCAGAAAATCCCGGTAACGCAGTTGGCGGGCGGCGGCGCGCACGTCGTCGGGCGGCAGCGGATCCAACCGCTCGATCAACTCGGCCAGCGGCAGGCTGGACAGGAAGTGGCGGGCGGTCAGCTCCACCGTTTCCGCGCCGCGGCGCGCGATCACGGCGCGCACCTGCCGGTTCTCGTGGCGCAGCCGCATCGCCTCGGTCTCGCGCCAGACTTCATGGCCGGCGGCGACGAGGCGTTGCTCAAACCGTTCCCACATCTGGCCGGGACCGAGCCGGGGATAGTCGAAGGTCTTGATGAGGGTCTTGGCTTCGCCGCGGCCGAACACGGCGTTGGTGATGGCGGTGGTCAGGGAAAGGCCGCGAATGCGCTGGGCCGCCCAATCGGCCCGGATCTCGGTGCAGGGGATGCCCCAGACTTTCTCCGTGTAGGTCTTGAAGAACGTCCGGTACAGCCGGTCGCCGAAACGGTTGGTGACCCATTGCTCGAAGGTCTCCTCGACCGGCAGGGGCCGGAGCCGGCGATGAACATAGCTGGCCATGATCCGGGCGCTTTCAATGGGACCCAGGTTCACGAGCGCGTTGACCGGCTCGAGCGGGTAATGGAAGAAGCGTCCCCGGTAATGAATGCGGGACAAGCGAGGGGTCTGGATGAACTCCGTGGCTAGGGCCTCCTGCCAGAGCTGCTGGATTTCCGTGACCTTGGTGTAGAACCGGTGGCCGCCGATGTCGAACCGGTAGCCCCGGTATTGCTCGGTGCGGGCGATGCCGCCGACCGCCGGCAACTGTTCGATGACGCAGGCGTGGCCGCCGCGGCGGGACAATTCCTCGGCCGCCGTAAGACCCGCCGGTCCGGCGCCAAGAATGAGGGTGGCGTGAGGATGCACAACCGCCAGAGTGCCGGCCGTTTGTCACTCTCCGGTGCCGGTTGGGTCACGATTACATGACAGCCGCCGGTTCGACGCTCGCCGGTAAGGCTGTAATCATGGGTGGTGAACTATGCGGACGTTGACGGTGGCC
>CAZEQV010000252.1:0-5513 GCA_964514435.1 uncultured Verrucomicrobiota bacterium | reverse complement strand
TCGGCCTGTTTTCTTTGACCGGGGCGTATCCATTGGACAAGACCCATTCGGTCACGTTACCGGCCAGCACCAGCACGGTGATCGCGGAATTTGACGGGCGCGTGTGGGACAGGGCTGGTTTGAAAAGGCATTTTGCGTTCGCGATCCTCAGCGTGGACGGGAAAGAAGTCGCCCGCGACACCATGATCGCGCCACTGTTCCGCGAAGTGAAATGGCCGAAAGCGCGCGTGAATGTTCGCGTGAAAGACGGGAAAGCCATCTTCACCGGCAACACGTTTGCGTTCCGGGTGTGCTTGGACTTGGACGGCGACCGCGCCTTGCCGGATAATTTCTTTGATGTGTATCCCGGCATTCCGACCGTGTTGGATTGGCCGAAGCGCCTCGGCTCGCCGCAAATCCTTCGCGTGGGCAATCTGTAGGGTCAGCCCCGGTATCGCAGCAGGCGCATGGCGTTGAGAATGACGAGGACGCTGCTGATTTGGTGAGCGATGGCGCCGCCAATCATGCCCAGATGTCCTTCCGCCGCGCTGAAGACCATGACCGAATTGTAGATCAACGAGAAATACAGTCCCTGACGAATAATGGACAGTGCCTGGCGGCTCAATCCCACGGCAAAGGAAATCTTCGAGAGATCGTCGGCCATCAACGCGATGTCGGCCGCTTCATGCGCCACGTCCGTGCCGGTCACGCCCATGGCGATGCCCACGTCAGCCACGGCCAGCGCCGGGGCGTCGTTGATGCCGTCGCCGACCATCGCCACGCCGGGGCGACCGGCTTTGAGTGTTTCAATATGTTGCGCTTTTTGTTCGGGCAACACCTCGGCCTTGACTTCATCCACGCCGAGGTCGCCGCCGATGCGCATGGCGACGCGTTGATTGTCGCCGGTCAGCATCACCACTTTTTCGATGCCTAATTTCCGGAGATTGGCAATCGCTTCATCGGCTTTTGCCCGCACCGTGTCCGAGACACAAATCGTGCCGCAGACCTTGCCGTCGTGGGCCACCATCACGGTGGTGTGACCTTCATCGTGATGCTCGGCGATATGCGTGCGCAACGATTCTGTCATCTCCACGGCGTGGTCGGCCATCAACGCGCGTTGTCCCACCACGAGCCGTTGACCGTTGTGTTCGGCGCTCACACCGCGACCGTGATGCGATTGAAAATTGACCGGGTCAGCCGCGGTGACTCCCAACGATTCCGCGCGCCGCATGATCGCCCGCGCCACCGGATGCGTGCTCATTTTTTCCGCAACAGCCGCCAACCCCACCATCTCCGACTCGCTGTGGTCACAGAACCGCTGCACATGTTGAACCTCGGGCCGGCCGTGTGTGAGGGTGCCGGTCTTGTCGAACACGATCGTGTGCAACTTGGCGGCCGACTCCAAATGTTGCCCCCCCTTGATCAATACGCCCGCTTTCGCCGCCCGTCCGATCGCCGCCATGACAGCGGTGGGACTGGCCAACACCAACGCGCACGGGCAAGCCACAATCAGCACCGTGATCGCCCGATGCAGGTCTTGTGTGAACACATACACCAACACGGAGGCCGTCAACATCACCGGCACCAACCACGCTGCGAACTTGTCCATCGTCCGTTGCACCGGAGCTTCGCGGCGTTGCGCGGCCTCGACCAAATCCGCGATCCGCGCCAGCGTGGTGTCGCCGCCCACGCGCGTCGCTTCCACGATCAACGCCCCCGATTCGTTCAACGTCCCGACATACACATCGTCACCGGCATTCTTCTCGACCGGCATGCTTTCGCCGGTTACCGGGGCCTGATTCACGGCGGCGCGACCGCTTTTCACAACGCCATCCGCCGGTATTCGTTCGCCCGCGCGAACGACCATGATTTCTCCCACGCGAACGTCGCCGGCCGGTATCTCCATCTCGACACCATCACGCCGCACCCTTGCTGTGGCGGGCACGAGCGACAAGAGGCTTCCCAATGATCGTTTGGCGCGTCGCGTCGTGTATTCTTCGAGTTGAGCTCCGAGCAACATGATGAACGCCACCTCACCGGCGGCGACAAACTCCCCGACCGAGGCGGCGGCGATGACGGCAATGCCCACCAACACATCCGCATCGAGATGTCGCTTCCACAACGCTTTGACGGCACGGAAACAGATTGGCCACGCCGCCCAAACCATGCCGGCCACCACCATGCCGGTGCCGACGGCCGGCGGAAGCCACGCCCACTTGCCGGCCGCCCAACCGGTCAACAACAGCAAACCAATCGCGCCGAGTTTGAACAGCTCCCGCCGCGCCGCCGTGTCTTCGTCCGGCAACGAGTCCGGTTGTTTGACGCGGCCGGAGTAACCGGCTTTCTTCAGCGCATCGAGCAACGGCTGTTCACTGTCGCCGTCGAACTGGAGCGAACAAACGCCGGTGCCGAGACTGACGTTGACACGTGAAGCGCCGGGAATGTTGGAAAGAGCTTTCTCCACATTCTTGGCGCACGCGCCGCAGGTCATGCCTTCCACTTGAATGGCGATCGTTTTCATCGGTGCGTCCCATCATACGCGCCAACCGCCCAGTCGTCGAGTGACCCGCTAGACGGTAACGACCGGAAATTGCGCGGCGTCCCATGGTGTTTCGCCACATTCACGGGCGATTTCCGCGAAGGCTTCGAGTTCCGCCTTGCTGAACAACAACCCGCCGTGCTTGGCGGTCAACGCCGCCGCTTGCGCTTCCAGTTGGCCCGGCAGCATCACCTTGTCGTTGCCATGGCCAAGAATGTCTTCGATGACGGCCTTGACGTTGGACTTCTGGTTGCGACCCGCCGGGAAGTTCCCGCAATCCAGCGCGTCGGGATGGATGCATTGGAAGAAGAAATGCGGCGTGTGTTTTTCATCCTTCGGCCCTTCGTTCCATTTGCCGCGAAGGTAAGGCACGCCGCTGCCGGTGTAGGCAGCGAGCAATTCGTTGACCAACGCCAGGCCGTAGCCTTTGTGTTGTCCGAAGAACAGAAGCCACTTCGCCTTGTTCGGATCGGTGGTGGGAGTGCCGTGTGCATCCACCGCCGCGCCGGGGGGAAGTTGTTTGCCTTCGCGCGCGAGTTGTTGGACGCGCCCCATCGCCACCGTGCTCGTCGCCCAATCAATGCAGATCGGATACCCAATCGCGTCCATCGTCGGGAATCCCCACGAATGTGGATTGGTGCCCATCGTGGGATGTTTGCCCATGAACGGCACGACTTCACTGGTGCCGGCCGTGCAGCAGGTGTAGGCGATGTATCCTTTCTTGGCCGCATCAATCACATAGCCGCCGCCCCACAGATAGTGAAACGCGTTGTCCACCGTGACGATGCCGACGCCAAACTCGTCGGCCATTTTCATGCACTCGGCCATCGCCGCGAATGCCACCGACTGTCCGAGCTTCTTGTTGGCGTTCCATTTCTGGACGGCCTTGAATTTCGTGGGCAGTTTCTCCAGCTTCGCGCCCGGCGTGCAACCGCCAACCTTTGAGCCAAAGAGTTCATCCAAGTGAATGGCTTTGATGGCGTTGTGGGTGCGGATGCCGTGTGTGGAAGCCAGTTCGCAGAACCGCGCGCCGTCACGCGCTTCTTCGGCCGTGTAGCCGCGATGCCGGTAGGCTTTTTCCACGAGTTGATTGTGCCGTGTCTGCGGGACGACAAAATAGGTTTCACTCATAGCGGCGGGAATGCTTGCGAACTAGCCGACTGTTGTCCAGCCGGTAAGTTGGATGATGCCCACCGGCTTGCCGGCTCACAAGCCGGAGTCCAGAACGCTGCGGATGGTTTCGTGAAGCTTGTCGGTGCTGTACGGTTTTTGGACGTAGCCGAGACAGCCGTTCTCCAACATCTTCTTGCCTTCCAAGTCGTGACTGTAGCCGCTGGAGACGACGACGCGCACGTCGGGGTTGATGTCGCGCAGGCGCGTGACCAATTCCGGTCCGCTGATACGCGGCATGACCATGTCGGCAATGACCAGCGAGATTTCATCGGCGTGCTCGCGATACAAGGCCAGCGCCGCGGCGCCATCGGGGGCGGCAAACACCCGGTAGCCCTTCGATTCCAGACCGAGTTGCGCCATTTCGCGGATGACTTCCTCGTCTTCGGCGATGAGGATGCCTTCGGTTCCGTTGCGGACATCGGCCGGTTTGGTTTCAACCTCAACGTGGGGAAGCTTGTCGGTGGACGGCAGGAACACTTCAAAGAGTGTGCCCTTGCCGGGATGGGACTCGATGCGGATGTCGCCGCCGAAACTTTTGACGACGCTCATGACGACCGACATTCCGAGGCCGGTGCCCTTGCCGGAGCCTTTGGTGGTGAAGAACGGCTCGAAGATGCGTTTGATGGTGGCCTCGGTCATGCCGCAGCCCATGTCACGGAACGACAGGGCGACGTATTCGCCGTCGGGAACAGAGACCTTGGGCCGGTACGGATCCGAGGCGCTGAGCCGGGTGTTGCGCGTGGTGATGGTGAAGATGCCGCCGCCCGGCATGGCATCGCGGGCGTTGACCGCGATGTTGAGGATGATCTGCTCGAGCTGGGAACGGTCAATCTCAATGTGCCGCAAGTCGCGCGCAAACTGGCGTTGCACGAGAATGGATTTGTCGAAGCTGCGCTCGAGCAGCTTGAGGGTTTGCTCGATCACTTCGTTGGGATTGACGACGCTGACCTGCGGGCCTTCTTTGCGGGCGAACGCGAGCAGTTGTTTGGTCAGGGCCGCGCCGCGTTTGGAGCTGTCTTCCACCGACGCGAGATACCGGTACGTGGGCGAGTTCGCCGGCGTGCGGTCTTTGAGGTAGGTGGCGCAACTGAGTATGGCCGCAAGCACATTGTTGAAATCGTGGGCAATCCCACTGGTGAGCGTGCCGATGGACTGCACCTTTTGAACCTGGATGAGATTGCGAAACAACTCCTCGCCTTGCACCGCGCCGCCGATAATCTGGGCGACCGAAAACGTCTCCGCCTCAAGTGTCGGGCGCGGATCAATCTCGCGCCGGTAAAGAACCGCCAAGACTCCGGACAATTCTCCACGCCGTGAAATGGGCGTCAGGATACCGGCGCGGATTTGCTCGCGGTTGCAAAAGTCCTTCGTGAGCGGTTGGGGAATGGCCTGCGCGTCACTGAGCCAGACCGCTTTGTTCCGGCCTTCCGAATCGGTGAACTTCGATTTGTCCCAATTGGCTTTGGCGATGGTTTCCGCCGATGGATCACTCACACCGGCATGGCCGCGCTGAACAAGCTCATCAGGCCGGTCAGGATGCGAAACCCAAACGATCACGGAGTCGGCGCCGAACATCTTGGACATTTCCTCGATGGCCGCCACCGACATGCGCCCGGCATCGAACCGATCCAGAAGCAGCGCCGTAATCTTGTTCAGGCTCGTTTGACATTCCACCGCGAGCCGGTCAGCTTCCGCGGATTTACGGGCACTCTCGCGTTCCACCTCCGCGAGCTGAAGCAATGCGCGGCGACGACCGACAAACAATTCCGCGGCAACAGAGAATGCGACCAGAACGAGGCCCGGCTGGATGTATTTGCTCCTC
>CAZEQV010000251.1:0-5544 GCA_964514435.1 uncultured Verrucomicrobiota bacterium | reverse complement strand
CTAGTCGTTGCAGCACCCAGCGGTCGAACAACTCGCATAGCTTGGCGATCGTGCCTTGGACGTTCTTAATGATCCAAACATACAGTTCATCGAAGTAATACTTGTTCTCGACAACAGTCCAGAGCTTGCCCAAAGTAGCTTTCACGGGCGCGTCGCTCGGGTTCGACTTCAGATAAATCTTCGCCGATAAGAGGAAACCGGCTGCCGGTACGAGCAACAACGCAAACCCTTTCCATGCATCGTGGTGCGCCGCGTGTTCGTCAGGTCGGAGAAAATGAGGAATGTAACTCCCCCACCCTCCCGCTATGGAAAGGATCGCCAAGAAGACCAACGGCAACGTCATCACTAATGGCGACTCGTGCGCGTGGTCGTAGGCGTGTTTGTCGCGGGGTTTGCCGAAGAACACCACGAAACATTCCCGGCCCATGTAGTACGCTGTCAGAAATGCCGTGAACGCGCCCATCACAAACAGCGCCTTGTTCTGCTCCAACGCCAGCAGCAAAATCTCGTCCTTCGAGTAAAACCCGCTTAGAGGCCAAACACCGGCAAGTGCCAGTGTGCCGATGAGGAACGTGCCGAAGGTAATTGGCGTTTTCTTCCACAACCCTCCCATCTTCCAGATGTCCTGCTCGTGGTGCAACGCATGGATGACACTACCGGCGCCAAGGAACAGCAACGCTTTGAAGAACGCGTGGGTTGTCAGATGGAACATGGCCGGCGTGATCCCGGTCAGCCCGACCGCCATGACCATGTAACCGAGTTGCGACAGCGTCGAATAGGCGAGGATACGTTTGATATCGTTCTGCGCAATGGCAATCGTCGCCGCCATCAATGCCGTGATGCCGCCAATCCACGCGATGAGCGTCAACGCCGTTTCGCTGGGCAGGATTAAGAACGCCACCCGACAAAGCATGTACACGCCCGCCGCCACCATCGTCGCCGCATGGATGAGCGCCGAGACCGGCGTCGGACCTTCCATCGCATCCGGCAGCCAAACGTGCAACGGGAACTGCGCGCTCTTGCCCACGGCTCCGCAGAAGATCAACGCGCCGATCAACCCCAGCGTACCGGCTGGAATGGCCGCAATCTTCGCCGGCAACTCCGCAAAACTGAACGTGCCGGTCTGCGTCCACAGCAACAACACCCCCAGCATCATCCCAAAATCGCCGATGCGGTTCGTGAGGAATGCCTTCTTGCCGGCTTCCGCGGCGCTGTGTCTTTCGAACCAGAAGCCGATGAGCAAATAGCTGCTGACACCGACCAATTCCCAGAAGATGAAGATTTGGATGAAATTGTTCGACAGCACAATTCCGAGCATTGAGAACGTGAACAGCGATAAGCAGGCGAAGAACCGCGAGAATCCCGGATCCCCCTTCATATATCCGAGCGAGTAAATGTGAATCGCCGACCCCACACCAGTCACGACCAGCAGCATGAGGATGCTCAGACGGTCCACCGTCGCGCCAAACTCGATCTTCACGAGATCGCCGATGACGAGCCATTGCAGCGGTTCCGGTGACTGCCAGTTCCCTTGCTGGAGGAACAACTGCATCGTCAACACGAAGCCGGTCAGAATGGCCGCGCAGGAGATGAGTGCGCTGAGCATGTGCGCCTTGCGTGTCGCCACCGTGATGAGCGCGGCAGCGCAAAGCGGGGCAAATAGAATGATCCAGACCGGGTTCATAGACGCATGGAGTTCAGTTCGTTGACGCTGACGGTTTGCCTGCGGCGATACAACGCCACGATGATTGCCAATCCCACCGCGACCTCGGCCGCCGCAATGGCGATAATGAAAAACACAAACACTTGCGCATCCACGTTGTGGTTGAACTTCGAAAATCCCACCAAGGCCAGATTAGCCGCATTAAGGTTCATCTCCAACGCCATGAAGATCACTAACGCATTCCTGCGGATTACGACACCGCCTATGCCCAGCGCGAACAACAGCCCACTGACCCATAAACAATGATTGAGTGTGAGTTCGGAAGTCATTTCAGGTCCTTCTTCGACAACAGCACCACGCCGACCATCGCCACGAGCAACAGCAGCGCCGTGACTTCAAACGGCAGCATATATTTCACAAACAACGGCTTCACGACCTCCGGCAGGCCGGCGTTGAATGCTCCATCGGCAGCCAACGTTGGCGATACCGGCTCCTTGAGGATGATGCCCAATTCCCACACAAACGCACCGGCGACCACCACACCGCCGAACACGGAGAGAAATTTGAATCGCCGCAATGACGACGCTTTGATGTCCAGCAGCATGATGACAAAGAGAAACAACACCATCACCGCACCGGCATAGACCAGCACTTGAATCGCCGCGAGGAAGAACGCTCCCAACAGCACGAACAACCCCGCCATGAAGGCAAACAACAACACAAGGAACATGGCGCTGTTGACGGGATGGCGGCTGGCAATGACCAGCACACCGCACAGCAACATCGCAATGCTGAAAAACCAAAACAATGTGTCGTGAACGCTCATGCTAGTGCCCGGCCACCTTGCTCTCGACAGGTTTGCCATCTCGTACCGGTCCAGTCGGGGTACCGGGCGGCGGTGCGCCTTTGTATTTCCATTTCCAGATTGAATCTTCCCGGACCCCGCCCAGTTCAAACAGCTTCTGCTTGTTAAACTGCAGTTCTTCCCGCGTGTAGCCGGTAATGGCAAAGTCCCGCTGCAGATAGATGGCCTCTTCCGGACAAACCTCCTCACAATAGCCACAATAAATGCACCGCAGCATATCAATAACAAACTCCTGCGGCTCCTTTTCGACATTGGCGTCGGCCGCCTGATCGTCTCGAAAGCCGGGCGTAATCCGAATCGCTTTCGGCGGGCAAACAAACTCGCAAAGCTGACACGATACACATTTCACACGACCGTCAGGATCTTTCACCAGCGTCGGCGCACCCCGGTAATCTCCCTGCAAAAGCGGCTTCTCTTCCGGGTACTGTCGCGTGAACTTCTTCTTCGGCAGATGCGAAAGCGTGATCCACATCCCCTTCAAGATCTGCGGGATGTAGGTCTTCTCCCAAAATGAAAGTTTAGGTCGTTGAACCTGCATGGTCACCTCGCCATCACGGCCAGCACCGCTCCCGTGATGAAAATATTGATGATCGTCAGCGGCACAAACACTTTCCAACCCAGCGCCATCAATTGATCGTAACGGAACCGGGGCACTGTCCACCGCACCCAGATGAATACGAACAGAAAGAAACAGGTCTTGGCCAGGAAAATGCCGATGTGCGCCAACCCGACCGGCCATGTCGTCGCAGGGGCGTTGCAGGGCGCCAACGGCAAAGACCAACCCCCAAAGAATAGCGTCACCATCATCGCCGCCGCCACAAACATGTTGGCATACTCGCCAAGGAAGAACATGGCAAACTTCATCGAGCTATATTCCGTATGATATCCGCCCACCAATTCCTGTTCCGCCTCCGGCAAGTCGAACGGCGTCCGGTTCGTCTCCGCAAACGCGCTGACCATAAATATGAAAAACGACACCGGTTGACACAGCACCAGCCACGTATGCGCCGCTTGATACTCCACCACCCGGCTCAGGTTCAGTGCGCCCACCTGCATGAACACCGGCACCACACTTAGGCCAAGACACACTTCGTAGGAAATCATCTGCGCGCTCGATCGAATACCGCCGAGAAATGGATACTTCGAGTTGCTGGACCAACCGGCCAACACAATCCCGTACACGCCAAGCGATGCGATGGCGAAGATGAACAAGATCCCCACATCCAAATCCGCGATGACCCCCTTGACGTTCACGCCCATGACCGGCAGGTAACTCCCCCACGGCACCACCGCGATCGTGATCAAAGCCGGCACCATCGTCAACGCGGGCGCCAGCGTGTAATACACCTTGTTCACATGATGCGGCAGGACGTCTTCCTTGAAGAAGAACTTGATGCCGTCGGCCAGCGGTTGCAGCAACCCGAACGGACCGACCCGATTCGGCCCCCACCGGTCCTGCATCCAAGCGCAGACCCAGCGTTCTGCCAAGACCGTGTAGGCCACGACCCCCAGCATCACGCCGATCACGCCGGCAATCTTGATGATATGGATGAGCAACTCGTTCATGGTTTAGCAGCCACCGATGAAACACTGATTTCCACAGATTGCTTATCGGTGTCCATCTGTGTGAATCTGTGGCTTAAATCAATTCCGCCATCCCCAATCTTCGAAAGGTTCAATCCCGCCAACACCGGCAACGTCCGAGCCATGTCGGCAAACACATCTTCGATCGTCGCGTAACCGCTCTCGATGCCCAACTCCCTGAGCAACGCCGCCAAGGTCTGCCATTCCGGTCGGGCGATCCCGGGCGACGGTATCGCGGCATTCAACCGCTGCAACCGGTTTTGCGCGTTTATGAACGTGCCGCGCTTCTCCGCAAACGTCGCGCCCGGCAACGTGTAGTGCGCCATCGCCGTCGCTCGGCCCGGCAAGATGTCAATCACCACCAGCAATTCGAGCTTCTTGAGCAATTCTTCTTCGATCACGTCCTCGCCCATCATGATCAGCGCCTTGATCGTGCCGGCTTTGATGCCCTGGAGAATCTCCGTCAGTTTGCCGGTGGCGACCCCTGTGAGTTTCGCTCCGGCCGTGTTCGGATTCCGGTCGGTTTGCAGCAGTTTGCCGTCACCCTCGCCGGTATGCGGGACAATATCTGTGTTCTCACCCACCAATTTCTTGAACAGGAAAAGCTCCTCCGTCGTCGCTCGTCCGCTCGCGATACCGGCCAAGCCTTGTACCGACTTGAGCTTGCCGGCCACTTGTTGAATCGCTTCGACCCATGCCAGATTGAACCGCTCACCCATCACGGCCGATTTCACGCTCGGCGCCGTGAACCGGGCGGGGTCGTTGATGAACTTGTAGTTCAAGCGCCCGTAGTCGCACATCCAGCACTGGTTCACGGCCTCGTTGTCGCGCGGCGTTTGCCGGTAGACCACGCCTTCACGCGACCAGAGGATGGTATTGCAGCCGGTCGCGCAGTTCGGGCAGATGGACTTCGTCTCTTTCAAAAACCAGACCCGTTGCTGGAACCGGAAATCGTTCGACGTGAGCGCGCCGACCGGGCAGATGTCCACGATGTTGAGGTCGTAATTGGTCTTCGGCTCTTGGCCGGGATAGCAGGTCAGCGTCGAGTAGCTGCCGCGATTGACGAACCCGAGGCAATCCTGCCCGGCCACTTCTTTCATGAACCGGATGCAACGCGAGCACAAAATGCAACGCTCGTCGTCGAGTGTGATCTTCTCGCCGATGGGCGTCTTCTTCGGCTTGTGAACTTTCTCCTCGATAAACCGGCTCTCGCCCTTGCCGTAATCCACCGAAAACTCCTGCAACCGGCATTCCCCGGCCTGGTCGCAGATCGGGCAATCAAGCGGGTGATTGATGAGCAAGAATTCCATCACACCTTCGCGCGCCTTCTGGACCTTCGGCGTGCGCGTGTGGACGACCATGCCTTCGGCGACGGCGGTGTTGCAGCCGATGGCCAGCTTCGGCGCGAACATGATGACCGGCTTGCCGTCCG
>CAZEQV010000250.1:2356-5582 GCA_964514435.1 uncultured Verrucomicrobiota bacterium | reverse complement strand
AGCAATCCGAGCGCGACGGGGTCGTTGGAGTTTCTCAGCAACTCCATCATCGCCTGGCCGAACGGCGTCTTGGCCTTGGCGCGCAGCGCGGGCAGGTCGCTTTTGCGCAGCAGCAGGCGCGGATGCTCGCCCGGCTGCACCGGCACGAAATCCTTCTCGATGGTCACGGCGGGCAGCACGCGGCCCGTGACCGCGCCGCGATTGGTGAACGGCCCGCCGAGGCTCGCGTAGCCGCCCGAGAACGTGCCGGTCAGCGCGCCGGACTTCGCGTCGCGCTTGAGTTCCAGCTCGTAGCCCGCCGGCCCGCCTTTGATCCAGTTGTCCGAGCCGAGGATCAGTTTCACCTTGAGCCGCATGGCGTCGGGCGTGACTGCGGCCTCCGTCACCTCGCCCAGATGAATGGCGCGGTTGAACTCGTCCGACTCCGCCCACACGTCGCGCCAGCGGCCGTCGTCGCACTCGGCATAAACGTCGAGGTGCTTCGGCGGGCCGAACCTTCCGTCGCGGAACTGGGCGACGGCGCCGTCGAGTTTGAGTTCAAGGCGACCGGTGAAGTCGTTGGCCGCGGCCGGCACCGGCGACGGCCACAAGAGCGCGCCGGCCAGCGCGACTGGCATGGTGGTGAACAGGGCGAATGTTTTCATAATCATGCTGATGCGAAATTGCTTTTGACGCTCCGCGGTCAAGGGTGGGGCGCGTCCACGCCCGCCGCTGACACCGCCACGCGGAAGCCGCCATTGCCGTTCCGGCTGCCTGGCGCGAACCAGCCCCGGTGGGCCGAGCGGCAGTGCCTGGGAGCGTCGCCCCAGAACCCGCCGCGCAGCACGCGGAGGCTGCCCTGCTTCGGACCCGCAGGATTTTCCTCACCGTGTCCTTTGTATGAATCCTGATACCAATCCGAACACCATTCCCAGACGTTGCCGTGCATGTCGTGCAGGCCGAAAGCATTGGGTTGTTTCTGCCCCACCGGATGGGTCTTGCCACCGCTGTTGCTGCTGAACCAGGCGTAAAAGCCAAGCTCCTCGTCATCACTCCCGAAACTGAATGGTGTTGGGCTTCCAGCACGGCAGGCGTATTCCCATTCGGCCTCGGTGGGCAGGCGCACCGTTCTGCCGGTCATCTGCGACAGTTTCCTGCAGAACGCCATGGCCTCTTCCCAACTCACCATCTCCACGGGCAGGTTTGTCCCGCGGGCTTTGCTGGGATTGTTCGTCATCACCGCCGCGTACTGCTCCTGGGTCACTTCGGTCACGCCGAGGTAGAAAGACTGGGTGATTCTCACCCGGCGCTGCGGCGCTTCGTTCGCCGTGTGGCCCTTCTCACTCTCCGGTGAACCCATGACGAAGTCACCGGCCGGGATCTGGACCACTTTCAGCGTTCTGTGGTCGCCAAGGTTCAGAACCAGTTCCCCCGGCTTGTTCGCGGCGCCCGCGGCCGGAGCCGGAGTCTGCCCGCTTGATTCTCCAGCCACGACCGTCAGGAATATTCCCAACGCCAGTGCCGTCCGCCCCACGGATCTCAAGCGCCCCGGCCGCGACGTCATCTCCCTCACGCAGTCCAGTCGCTCCACACAACCCTCCAACCTCGTGCCGTCCCTCGTTCCGCCCGGCAACCTCACCTCGCGGCCAGCCAATTCCCCGTGATGCACAACTTGCTTCATGAGTCGGTCACTTGCGTTCCGGCGATTGCACCTGTCCCTCGAACCGGTTGTCACCCGCGATGCCCGCGCCTTCACTCTTCGGATGGAGGCGCAGCGCCGTGGCTTGCGTGCGTCGGCCTTCGGGGCGGGTGTCGCGCACGAGGTTCTTCTCCAGCACCGTGCCGCGCGCCGGATGATTCAGGTCGAAGCCGATGCCCGGCTGCTCCGGTTTGCCGTTGTCCTCGACGGTGTTGGCGCGGAACACGCAGCGGTCCGGCAACGGCCCGTCACGGCGGAAGGTGACGCCGGTGGCGCCGTTGCTGCGCGAATGGTTGCCGGCGAAGAGATTGTCCGTGTCGTTGTGGCCGATGCTGATGCCGTGGGCGCCGTTGTTCTCGAACCGGTTGTTCTCGAAGCGCCCGAACCGCACGTTCCAGCAGACGAACAGTCCGATGCGGCGGTTGTCGTGCGAGCGGCAGTTGCGAATGACGCTGTTGAGCGAGCCGGTGCCGGGATGAAGCCCGTAGGACATGCCGCTCACCTCCACGTCTTCGACCAGCATGTTGTGCGTGGTCTGCCAACTGACGCCGTCGCCGTTGAAATCGCGCACCACGCAGCGGCGCACGGCGTGGTCCTTGCCTTCGTGGAAGTAGATCGCGCCGTTGCGGCAGCCATCGATGTACATCTCCATGTTCTCCGCCAGATTCCCGTCCACGATGAGATCCTCGATCTCCACGTCGTTCACGCCGCGCACGGCGATGAGGGGGAAACTCGACTGGACCACCGAACCGGCGGCGTAAGGCTTGTCCGGCCGGCCGTACACAGCCTCGCTGCGGGGCGGCCGGTCCACGCGAATCACGTTCCCGCGGATGGCCACGACGGTGCGCATCACCGGACTCCACGCGGCCTTTTCCTTCTCCGGTCGCAACGTCAGACCGTAGCCGACTTTGAAGCCGGAAGCGTCCGCGACCGGCAAGTCCACTTCGTCCACGCCCACCGCCGCGGTCAGCGCGGTGGTGAACTGCGGGCATTTCCTGAGCACGGTCTTGCCCGCCTCGCCGCGCACGACCATCGGCACGCGAAGGTGCAGCGAATCGAACATGGTGTAGGTGCCCGGCAGAATCTTCAGCAGGCCGCGTCCCTCGGGCGCCATCGCGGCCAGACGATCCGCCGCCTTTTGCAGCGCGAAGCTGTCCGCGCCCTTCACGTCACCGCTGTCGGGACCGACGGTGACGGTGCGGGTGGCGGCGCGCAGAGGCGAAGGCACATCAGCGGCGAAGGAGTGGGAGGGCAGAACCACGAGCGCCATTGCGACGAGAAGGACGACCTTCCTTCGGCCGGTTGCGGGTGAGGTTTTGGCGGCGACGCGACTGTTGCTTCTCATAATGCCTTTGGGAAAGTCAGCTCAAGGAACCGCCTTGGCCTGGGCCTCGGCGGCGAAGGTAAACAGTTGAAGGCGTTGTTCCATCCAATCGGGAGCGGGCACCTTTGCCGCATCGCCTTTGGTATCAAGCAGGTTCTTCTGGAAGCGCGCCCGGCTGTCCAGCAACTCCTTGAGCGGTCCCTCGAGGGCAAGGTTTTTGGCCA
>CAZEQV010000250.1:0-2346 GCA_964514435.1 uncultured Verrucomicrobiota bacterium | reverse complement strand
ACGACCGCTTTCTCGATGGCCACGCGGGCTTGAGCCTCCTGGAGTCCCTCCAGCAGCATCAGGTAGCGGATGGTCGGCAACGCGCCGGCGGGGCCGGGCCGCGCCACGGAGTAGGTGGCGTGCCGGTAGAGGCGATTGGGCGCGTTCAAGGTCCGCCATTCCGGCCGGCCCACCACGCCCCATTGATCCAGTCCGAGGCGGGCAAACCCGCGCGACTGCCGCATGTTTTTCTTGTCCACGGCCAGGTCCACGACCTGGCGGTAAGTAATCGGCGGGGAGCGATCGTTGTGACGGTCCCGCACGGAGTTGAGGTTCATGGCGGGCACGTTCCAGCCCAGTTTGAGTCCATCGGTGGACAGAACATTGTCGGGAAATTCCAGATACGTGGCGTATCCAGGACGCGGGCCGCCGTAGCCGTGAGTGAAGCAAGCCCACTTCATCTTCGGGTCCAGTTCACGAAAGAACGCCACCATTTCCTCGGCCGGCTGGCGGTCATGGGCCACCCCCAGCAGCACGTTCTCCGGGCTGACGCCCAGTTTCTCGGCGCGCTGGCGGAAGCCTGCGACCACCGCCTGCCACATCTCGCGGTGCGCCGGATACAGGTCCAGTTCGGTCTCGACCAACTTGTCGCCTTCGATGACGGACACCCAGACCTTTTTGGCGAACGGCAAGGGGCTGTTGTCCTTGTGATTGATTGGCTCGCCGAGGGCGTTGGTTTTCGCCCACCACATGTAGCCTTCCCAGACGTTCAAGATCATCACCGTCGGCGTGCCGCAGTGGCGACGGTAGGTGGCCATGAATCTGTCGAAGGCCGCGAAGTCGGGGACGAGTTTGCCATCCACTTTGCGGAACTGCACCAGGCCGTGGCGATGGCCCAGCCAGGTTTTATGCACGAGCGGGACATAAAGCACGTCGTTGCCGAGTTGGGCCAGCAATTGGAACGACGGTTCGAGCAGCTTCAAGTGCGCCTCGGAATAGGGAGCCACGTTGTAGCTTTCGGCAATCGCATCCGGCGACTGCTGAATGCTCATCAGGATGCCGTCCGACTCGCGGCTGGGGAGGCGATAGCCGGCCACCGTCAAACGCAATGGCACGGTGGCGCCCGCCACGCGGAGCTGGCCGCTGTAGGCGCCGGGTTTGGCCTCGGCGGGCACCGTCACCGTAATCCACACCGGCTGCCGTGTTTCTCCCGGAACCAGTTTGTCGGCCAGCAAATCAAAGCGGTTGTTCTGATCCGGCTGCCTTCCACCCGCGCGCAGGTCATTCCAGACCGTCGGAAAGGTGACGCGCACAGCGGACTTGGGAATGGCCGCCCCGTTGCCGGTGAGGTCGCTGATCTGCACGGGCAGCTCGGCAATGGGCGTGTCGCTCATCACCACCACCTGCGCCGACACCAGGCCGCCTCGCGCAGCGACCAGGCGCAGTTCTTTTCCCGACTCCGCTGGTGGCGGGCCATCCCTGGTGACGATGGTATGCACATCCACGACTCTGACTTCACCGGCCAGGGATAGGCTGCCCAAGCTTGCCGCCAGCATTACAGCCAGCCCTATTGAGGATCCTGTTTTCATGTTCATAAAGCTGTGTTCACTCGCTCACTCGAGGATCAGCCGCTTGCGCCCTTCCACCAGGATTTCGCGGGACTTGGGATGGGCGGTCGAGTCGCGCCACTCGATCCGCACGGGGCCGCGTTCCGGCCGACCCATCCAGGCGGGCACGCCCGGCTGCAGGAGGTGCATGCCGAGCACCCGGTCCGGTGATCGCAACGTGACCGTCCGGGGAACAGCTTGGGGGCGCGGCAGCAAGGTGACTCCGATGTCGGGACGCTCCGGAGCCACGCCGGGCACCGCCCAAATGACCTGCTGGCGGTCCACGATCAACAAGTCGGGCACGCCGTCTTGATTCCAGTCCAGAGCGGCCCCGGCGGCTTGTCCGGACTTTAGTGGAGAAGCCTTGCCCTCGGGCGTGTCAGAGAACTGCAATTCACGGGCAAAGCCGAAGCCTGAAAAGCCCCGGTTGAAGAAGGACATCGGCGCGCCTGATGCCGCGAAAATCGCCAAACCCTGGCGACTGTCCCCGTTCACGTCGAAAAGGCTGGCCGCCACGGTCACGGGTTGCTGGGTGTTGGCATGGTAGGCCAGTTCCGCCGACTCCTCGGTGGCATTCTCCAACTGGCCATCCGGACCGCCGCAAATCAGCGCCACGCTGCCGCGCCCGCCCACCACCAGGTCGAGGCGCCCGTCGGCGTTGAAATCTCCCGGCACCGCTGCGGCTGGCGCTTCAGGCAACACCATCTCCACCACTGTGCCCGCTTGAAAGCGCCCGTCCGGTCCCCGCCGAAACCGGAGC
>CAZEQV010000249.1:0-5585 GCA_964514435.1 uncultured Verrucomicrobiota bacterium | reverse complement strand
GGCGACCGGGTCGTGGGCGAGATGAAGATTGTGGAAGTGCGCAAGTCAGTAAGCGGCGCGTTGATTGAACGATTGGACAAGAACGTGACTGTCACGGCAGGCGATGTCGTGCGGGTAACGAAGAGTTGAGAAAATTTATGGATGTTCGAGCAATACAAAAATATTCGCGGATGAGTCCGGCCAAGGTCGGGCAGGTAACGCGCTTGATTCATGGGAAGAGCGCTTCCGAGGCTTTGGAGGTGTTGCGGTTTATTCCCCGCAAGTCGGCGCGGCTGGTGGAGAAGACGCTGAAGTCGGCCATCGCGAATGCAACGAACAACGCCAAGATTGCGGCGGAGTCGTTGAAGGTGAAGGAAGCCGTGGCCAATGAAGGGCCGCGGTTGAAACGGTGGCAGCCCAAGGCGCGGGGCAGCGCGGGGCCGATCATCAAACGCACGAGCCATATTCAAATCGTGCTGACGGACGGACAATAAGATATGGGTCAAAAAGTTAATCCGGTAGGTTTTCGTGTGGCAGTCACCAAAGAGTGGCTGTCCAAGTGGTATGCCGACAAGAAGGATTACGCTCCTTTGCTGTTGGAAGACATCAAAGTCAGGGACTTCGTGAAAAAGAAGCTGGAGTCGGCGGCGGTGCCGAAGATTGCGATCGAGCGGTATGCGAATCGTGCCCGGATCACGATTCACACGGCGCGGCCCGGTATCGTGATCGGGCGCAAGGGCGCTGAGATTGACAAGCTCAAAGAAGAGCTTGGCAAGATGACCGGCAAGGAGATTTACGTGGACATCGTGGAGGTGAAGACTCCCGAAACCGACGCTCAGTTGGTGGCCGAGAACATCGCGTTGCAGATGGAACGGCGCATCAGTTTTCGTCGGGCGATGAAGAAGGCTGTGCAGACGGCGATGGATTTTGGCGCGCAAGGGATCAAGGTCGCCTGTGGCGGCCGGTTGGGTGGCGCGGAGTTGGCGCGGCGCGAGAAGTATCGCGCTGGCAAGATTCCGTTGCACACGTTGCGCGCGGATATTGACTACGGTTTTGCCGAGGCGAACACGGTGTATGGCAAGATCGGGGTGAAGGTTTGGATTGGCAAGGGCGAGCGTTCGCTGCGTCCTGCGCCACGGGCGGGAGCCGCCGAATCGTCGAGCGCGCCAGCTGCCTCGCAAGAGAAGATGTGACCGGAATGAAGTAAGGAAGGGACCAAGACGCCATGCCAATGATGCCAAAACGTGTGAAGTATCGCAAAGCGCAGCGGGGAAACCGCGCCGGGATTGCCTACCGGGGCTGCAACGTTTCGTTTGGCGAATACGGGTTGCAGGCGTTGGAGCGCGCGTGGGTGACCATGACGCAGATTGAGGCGTGCCGGGTGACCTTGGCCCGCAACATGAAGCGGCGCGGCAAGATTTGGATCCGGGTGTTTCCGGACAAGCCGATTACGAAGCGCCCGCCGGAAACGCGCATGGGCAAAGGCAAGGGCGCGCCGGAAACGTGGGTGGCCGTGGTTCGTCCCGGCAATGTTCTGTTTGAGCTGGGTGGTGTGACGGAAGCGTTGGCGCGCGAGTCATTGTGTTTGGCGGCGGCGAAATTGCCGATTGGCACCCGATTTGTGGAGCGACGTTGATCAGATGAAAGCCAAGGAAATACGCGAGTTGACAGAAGCCGAGGCGCAGTCCAAACTGCGCGACTTTCGTCAGGAATTGTTCAACCTGCGAATGCAGCAGGTGACCGCCCGTTTGGAGCGTCCGAGCCGGATCCGTGAAGTGCGGCGTTCGATTGCGCGGATCCAGACGGTGCTCCGGCAGAAGCAGTTGGCGGCGAAATGACACAGGGCAGTTAACCAGATAACGACACGATACAAGCATGACCGTGGAAGCAAAAAAACAAGCACTCATCAAGACCGTGGTCGGACGGGTGATTAGCGACAAGATGAACCGAACGATCATTGTGGAGGTGTCACGACGCATCCGTCATCCCCGCTATCAGAAGGTCGTGACCAGGTTTAAGAAATACTATGCGCACGATGAACTGGAGATGGCCGGCGTGGGTGACAAGGTGTTGATCACGCAGACGAGGCCGTTGAGCCGGTTGAAACGGTGGAAGTTGACGGAGGTGCTGGAGAAGGCGGAGACGGTCGAGAAAGTTGCGTCATGATTCAGATTCGGACAAATCTTGAGGTGGCTGACAATACCGGAGCCCGGTTGGCTTGGGCGATTGGCGTGTTGGGGCACCAAAAACGCTATGCGCGCGTTGGCGATGTCATCAAGGCTCACATCAAGGAAGCCGCGCCGGATGGGACGGTGAAGAAGGGCGAGGTGGTGACAGCGGTGGTGGTGCGCACGAAGTCGCCGTTGCGCCGGGCGGATGGTTCCATTTTGCGGTTCGATAACAACGCTGTGGTCATCATTGACGCGCAGCTTAATCCCAAAGGCACACGCATATTTGGACCGGTCGCGCGTGAACTGCGGGACAAGAATTTCACGAAGATAATTTCGTTGGCACCCGAGGTTTTGTGATCATGGCTGCTGTGCACGTAAAGAAGAATGACATGGTGGTGGTTCTGTCCGGCGCGGACAAAGGCAAGGTCGGCAAGGTGTTGATGGTGTTGCCGCAGAAGAACCGCGTTTTGGTGGAGGGTATCCGTGTGGTGAGCCGCGCGGTCCGCAAGAGTCAAGACAATCCCAAGGGCGGGATCATCAAGAAAGAATCGGCGATACCGGCCAGCAAAGTCATGTTGCAGGAGCGTTACGAGGCCCGTCGCAAGAAGCGCGGCGGCCCGGTGACGCAGGAGGCATGAGCGAGAGATTATGTCACGGTTGTTGAAAAAATATCAGGATGAGATTGTGGGGCAGCTTTTGAAGTCGGGCCGCTACGCCAATCGGATGCAGGTGCCCAAGGTGGAGAAGGTTGTTCTCAACATGGGTGTCAATTCCAAGCATGACAAGGACGTCATTGGCGAAGCCCAGCAGGAACTGGCTGTGATTTCGGGACAACGTCCCGTGGTGACGCGCGCCAAGACCAGCATTTCCAATTTTCATGTTCGGCAAGGCATGCCAGTGGGGGTGAAAGTTACGCTTCGCGGTCCGCGGATGTATGAGTTTTTGGATCGTTTTTTCAACGCGGCGCTGCCGCGGATTCGTGATTTTCGCGGTGTGTCACCCCGTGGGTTTGACGGGCGCGGCAGTTACACGATGGGGGTGCGGGACCAGACCATTTTCCCCGAGGTGGAGTTGGACAAGATCAAGCACAATTTGGGGATGGATGTGACGATTGTGACTTCGGCGAACACGAATGAGGAAGCAAAGGAATTGTTGAAGCTGTTGGGAATGCCGTTCAGCAGCTAGGGAGCGTTTGAAGCATGGCAAAAATATGTTTGGAAATTAAGGCAGCGCGTCCTCCGAAGTACAGCGCGCGAAAATACAATCGCTGCAAGAATTGCGGGCGACGGCACGCGTTTATTCGCCGGTTCCAAATCTGCCGGCTGTGTTTCCGCGAATTGGCCAGCCAGGGCAAGATACCGGGCGTGGTGAAGGCGAGTTGGTGATCAACGATGAACATGACCGATCCAATTGCTGATATGTTGACGCGGATTCGCAATGCGAATCAGGCGCTGAAGCCCGAAGTGGAGATTCCGTATTCGCGCTTGAAGGCGGAGCTGGCCGGGATATTGAAGCGGGAAGGTTACATTCAAGATTTTCACGCACAGCGCCTGGAGACAGGCCGGCAGGTGTTGAAGGTTCAACTCCGGATCACCGGTCGGGAGCGTTCCATCGTGGGCATTCGTCGGATCAGCCGGCCTGGGTTGCGCAAGTACGTTGGGACCAGAGAAATTCCCCGCGTGCTGGGCGGCATGGGCATTGCCGTATTGTCCACTTCGCGAGGGTTGATGACCGGCAGCGAAGCCAAGAAGGCAAACATCGGCGGAGAACTTTTAGCACAAGTGTGGTGATTCATGTCACGCATCGGAAAGAAACCTATTGATATTCCCGCCAAGACCAAAGTGGAGGTCAAGGGACAGAACGTTTTGGTCGAAGGCCCGAAGGGGAAATTGAACTGGACCGTTCCCTCTCCGATCACGGTGGAGGTCAAGGATGGAAAGATTCTGGCCAGCACCAAGGAGATGAATCGTGACGGCAAATCCCGGTGGGGTTTGACCCGCAGTCTGCTGGCCAATATGGTCAAGGGCGTCAACGAAGGGTACTCCAAGCGACTGGCGATTGAGGGCGTTGGTTTTCGGGCGGCTGTGCAGGGCGCGAATCTTCAGATGTCGCTCGGTTATTCGCATCCGATCGTGTACAAGATTCCCGCTGGAATCAAAGTGACTGTCACGGACAACACCCAGATTTTGGTGGAGGGCATTGACAAGCAGTTGGTGGGTGAAGTGGCCGCCAGCGTGCGCCGGTTCTATCCGCCTGAGCCGTACAAGGGCAAGGGCGTCCGGTATGTGGGTGAACAAGTGCGCCGCAAGGCGGGCAAGACCGTCACCGGCACGGGAGCGTAATCCGTAACGTCAGAGCGAGAATTCTTTATGCGTCCGAAAAACAGAGTACAAAGCCGCGAGCGCCGTCATCTTCGATTGCGGCAGAAAGTCAAAGGCACGGCCCAGCGTCCCCGGATGACGGTGTGCATTACAGGCCGTCACATTTATGTGCAGTTTGTGGATGACGTGGCCGGCCGCACCTTGGCCGCCGCCAGCACCAATGCGGCGGAAGGCAAAGGAACGAAGTTGACGCTCGAAGGCGCGCGCAAGATTGGCGCCTTGGCGGCCCAGAAGGCAAAAGACAACAAAATATCCGAGGTTGTGTTCGATCGGGGCGGTTTCCGTTACCATGGTCGGGTGAAGGCATTGGCCGACGCAGCCCGTGAAGCAGGATTGAAATTCTAATATGGCACCTGAACGCAAACCACGTCTCGCCAAACCGCTTGGCAGCAAATCAACGAAACCCGCATCGGCTGTTGAGGGCGAAGAGACCCTCGGCTTCGGTCAGCCGTCCGGCGAGCTGACAGAAAAGGTGGTGTTCGTCAATCGTTCGGCAAAGGTGGTGAAAGGCGGTAGACGTTTCCATTTCAGCGCCTTGGTTGTGTGCGGTGATCGTCAGGGACATGTCGGGTACGGTTTCGGCAAGGCCAATGAAGTCGCGGATGCCATTCGCAAAGGAACCGATGCGGCGCGTAATTCCCTGGTGTCCGTGCATCTCAAGGGGACAACCATTCCCCACGAAGTCATCGGTGAATACGGCGGTGGCCGGGTGTTGCTGCGGCCGGCGTCTCCCGGTACGGGCGTGATTGCGGGCGGCGGCGTGCGCGCCGTGATTGATGCTGCGGGTGTTCGCGATGTGCTCACCAAGTCTCTCGGATCCAGCAATCCGGTTAACGTGGTGAAGGCGACTTTGCAGGCATTGTTGTCCTTGCGTCCTCGCGATGAAATCATGCGGGTGCGCGGTCTGAGCACCGGTTCATCGGTCGCTGTTTGAGGAGTATGATTGATATGACAATTCGATTGCACAATTTGAAACCCCGCCCCGGTGCCAAACACCGGACGAAACGGTTGGGGGCCGGTGAGAGTTCGGGCCACGGCAAGACGGCGGGCCGAG
>CAZEQV010000248.1:0-5615 GCA_964514435.1 uncultured Verrucomicrobiota bacterium | reverse complement strand
CTTGCGCCACCGCCAGAAATTGTCCGTGCCGACGTACAGCACCTGTCCCATGCCGTATTGTTGCGTGGCCATGACCGGCATTTTGCCGAACCGGCTGGCTTTGCCGGGGTCGGGATCCACCATCAACACTTCTGCGGCCGGCTTGGCGCGGGAAACCTTTTGCACCCAGAACAACGGCGGCAGCTTGGCCCAACGCTCGGCGCTTTCGAGTTCCTTGTCCGACAGCCGTAGCATCGGGTTGAGCCTGCCGGCGGCGGTCAACTCCACCCGGATGGGTTTGTCGAACACGGTTTCCGACACCGCGTCCAGGGACGAAGCTTCAAACTCGACCGGCAACATGCTTTCGATGATTGTCTTGCGGTACGCTTGCGGGGCGAACCTCTTGCCGGCAATCATGGTCAGCGCGCCTCCAAACTTGGAGACGTAGTCGCCGATCATTTCGAACTGTGTCGGCGAGAAAATCTTGGGATCCACGTCGCCGATGATCACGAGGTCGTATTTGAACAATTCCTCTTTCTCGTCCGGGAATCGTGGCAGATAGGGTGAATCCTCGCTCTTGGCGATGCTAGGATCGCCTTCGAACAGGACGAACCTGGCTTCGACGCGGCGGTCGCGCAGCAGCACTTGCTGGAGATGTTTGAATTCCCAGCGCGGCGATTGTTCGACGTAGAGAACTTTGATCTTGGCGTCCACCACGCGGAGCCGGTGGGTTTGCGAGTTGTTGTCGCGGACGGTTTCATCGGTGAGTGGCTCGATGGCGGCGCGCAACTCGAACTCTCCGATCTTTTGCGGCGTGAACGTGAGCGGCACCACTTGCTCACTGTCGTCGGCAAAGGTGAGTTCCTTCTCATCCACGGTTTCGTTGTTGAGTTTCAGCACCAGGCGCGCAGTTTGGCCGATCATGCCTTGTGAACGGACTCGCACCGTGACCGGTACCTCGTCCTTCACGAATGCGACTTCCTGCGCAAACACATTGCCCACGATGATGTCTTTGGGGCGTGTTATGCCGATGCCGTAAATGTAAAGCGGCACCCGCTCTTGATGAGCCAGCGAAGCGGCATCCAAGGGCAGTGATCCGCTGTTGTTAGCGCCGTCAGTGACCAGGAAGATACCGGCCACGGGCTGGCCACGTTTGCGGGCGATGACTTCGCGGATGGCGTCACCGATGGCGGTGACGGGGGCTTCCGCACGGAGTCGGTCCGCCCATGTGAAGAAATCAATCGGTTGCGGTTTCTCAGATTTCTTGCCGGGTTCGGCGGGCGATTCTTGTTCCGGCCTGGTGGGCACCAGCTCGGTCACGGTGTGGCCAAACGCGTACGGATGCAGGTCGTACTCGCGATTCAATCGCGGCAACAACTGGAGGCGCTCGTTCTTGAGAACGCACTTGAGCAGCTCCGAACGGGATACGTTGTTGTGGTCGCGGGCGTGGGAGCCATCCAGATCCTGTTCCAAAGCTTTGGTGGGATCAAGAGCGCCCCGGCCGATGGCGGCGCGCTTCAAGTCATCCTGCTCGTACCGGGGATCTTTGATGTCCATGCTGGCGCTGGTGTCGAGCAATACCACCAATCCCCGCCGCACGGTCGCTTCCACCGTCAATGACAGGATGGGACGCATCAACAACATCAGCACCAGCAACAGAAACAGCGCCCGCAATGTCGCCAGGACGTAGCGCGGGAAGACCGACACATGGGCCGCGTACCGGCGATACAACCAGAACACCGCCACACCCAAGATGACCGCGCTCAGAAGAATCCAGCCGAATGGCACACCGCCGCGAAATGCCAGCGATGTGGTCGTGACCTGCATCGTCTCCGACACATCCACCCCCAACAATCGAAGCAGCAGCTCGATCATTTCCGAGGCTCCCGGTTGGATGTGAAGGTGGTCATTTCGATTTGCTGAACCAGTGCGCGAAGAAGGTTTCGGCTGTGGCCAGCACCAAGGCCAGCGCCGCGAACGGCAGCCATAGCTCCGTTCCAATTCGCTCGATTTCGATGGATTTGGCCAGTGTTTCCGCGTCCGTGTAACGGACCACATTGAACTGACCGGCCAGGGAATCGAGCTGTTCGCGGGTCAGTTCATCCAGACTCGATTCAGCGGGGTTGGGCTGCGCGGCGAACTTGATGACGGTTTCCGGTTCCGTGGCGATCTTGGCGACGTATTCGCCGCTCCAATCGGTCAATTCGTACCGCAGCAACGGATGCCCGTCCAGGAACTCCACGCGGCGCAAATCGCGATCGTTCTCTTTCCGGGTGGGTTTTGTGATCACGGCGTCGCGATCCAGAAGCTCGGTGGATGTCCGGTAGGCAAGCCGGTCGCCCACCATCACATTGAGTCCTTCCGACTGCCGTTGAACCACGGAACCGACCACACGGTAGAGCAGGGGAATGAAGTAGGGGCGCACGGGCAGATCGTTCCACGTTGTTGTGGCGGTGCTGCTGAACATCACGACCCGTCCCATGCCCCAGATGCGTTCCATGATGGCCGGCGTGCCGTCCTCGTATCGGATCACAACTTTGGGTTCCCCGGCCACCTCCGTTGCCGGTGCGTTCGTCTCGCGGGCGGTTTCAGGCGGCGGAGTCCACGCCACCGGCTCCAGCGGCATGATGCGGAAGAACCGCGCCGATCCGAGGTTCCCGGAGCTGGCCTCTTTCCAAATTCTGACGATGGGATGGTCGAGATCCTTGGTTTGGAGCGTGAGATAATGTTCCTGATCGTCGGCTTGACCGCGCGGGGTGGCGAACCTGGCCGGCAACAGCCCAATCTGACCGGCCAGTTGTTCGTTGTAGAACGAGGCGTTGACGTTCCCGCCAGGGAAAATGATCAGCCCGCCGCCGCGCTTCACAAATTGGTCGAGAGACACGGCGGTGTTCTGGGCGAAGTCGGCAATGTTGGCCAGCACGACCACGTCGTAATCATCAAAGCGGATCGTGGGCACATCCGCCGGTGTGATGGTGGTGACTTTGACGAAGTGCTGCTGACGTTCCGCCGCGGGTACGGGCTGCAAGGCGTTTCGCAGGAAGAATGTTTCGCTGTCGCGAGGTTCCCGGCCGGGGTCGCCGTCGAGCAGCAAAATGCGAACTTCGCGGGTAACGTGCACGGCGATGGTTCGACGGTCGTCGGCCGGCAGGCGGTCATCGGGCACGCGGGCGGTGACGGTGTGATAACCCTCGCTGCGGAGTTTGGCGAACAACGACACGCTTTTGGCTGCGCCAGCCGGTACGTTGTCAATAGCGGCTTCGTCAATGGGGGGATCGTCGTTGACGTTGAGGGTGACTTTTACGTCGCGGGCGTCCTCGATGCCGAAGTTGCGAACTTGGACTTCGAAGCGCAGCGGTTGATTCAGCGGGGTGAGTCCGCTGGCCAGACGCAGGTTGCTGACGGCAAGGTTGCGTGTGTGCTGTTCACCGATGAGGATGAGATGCGAGCGGATTTCTTCCTTGGAATCGTTGAGCAGCTTTTGGATTTCACCCATCGCGCCCCACGCCAGCAATTGTCCGTCGGTGAACAGATAGATCTCCTTGCGGACAGAGGCGCGGCGCTGGAGAACCGCGACGGCGCGGCGCAGAGCTGGCAGGAGGTTGGAAGCGCGATCGGAAAGTTCGGCCTCGCGAATCACTTTTCGCGCCATGTTCAGATCGAACGTCGGCTCGGGGATGCGGCTGTCCACGCGGTCGGACGCCAACCATACCGCCGTGGCGGAACCGGCCGGCATGGTGTCGAGGACGTATTCGGCGGCTTTGACGGCCTTTGGGAAGCGTGATTCAACTCCGTCGGTGGCGCTCATGCTGTAGGAGTTGTCGAGGATGATCACGCTCATGACCTTGGCCTGGCCGAACAAGTTGGCGTTGGCGGTGCGCAAGGCCGGCCGCGCCAGCGCCAGCGCCAGCAGCGACAGCAGCAGGCACCGCAGCAGCAACAGCAGCAGGTCTTCGATCCTCATCCGTCGCTGGTTTTGTTCGATGCTGACTTTGAGGAACTTCATCGCTGCCCACACCACACGCTGGAACTTTCGCTTGTTCAGCATGTGAATGATGATCGGCACGGACACAGCCGCGATGCCGAACAACATGAGTGGGTTGAGGAATGACATGATGTTACCGGCTGGTGCGTTGGCGGAAGGCCAGGTAGGCAGTCAGGATTTCATGCAGCGGCTGTGCCGTGTTGACCATGACGTAATGGGTCCGGTTGCGTTCGCATCCGTCCTTCAGGCGCTGGCAGAACGCCCGTACTTCTTGCCGGTAGCTATCGCGGATTTCATTCGGGCGCGTGAGCAGACGAGGGATGCCCTCCAAACCCTCGAACTCTACCAACCCGCGGAACGGGAACTCCAGCTCGTAAGGATCCAGGACGTGAAAGACGATGACTTCGTGGCCGTTGAAACAGAGATGCTGGATGCCTTCCATGATCTTCTGTTCGTCATCGAAGAGGTCGCTGATGATGATGACGATGCCGCGACGTCGAACCTGCCGGGCGACATCGTGGAGCACGGTTCCGATGTTGGTGGGCTGGTCGGGATTGAATGCCGCCAATGTGTGCATGATGTCGGTGAGTTTCGACAGGTTGTTGGTGCGCGGAATGTGGTCGCGGACGGCGCGGTCAAAGATGCTGGCGGCCACGGCGTCGCGCTGGTGCAGGATCATGTAGGACAACGAGGCGGCCATAACTTTACCGTACTGCATCTTGGTAAGCGTACCGGAGCCGTAACGCATGGACTCGCTGCCATCGAGTAGGATGTGGGCGACGTAGTTGGTTTCCTGCTCGTATTGCTTGATGTAGTAGCGGTCGGTTTTGCCGAGGACTTTCCAGTCGAGATGGCGGATGTCATCGCCGTGGACGTATTCGCGGTGTTGGGCGAATTCGATGGAGAATCCCCGGTACGGCGACTGGTGTTCGCCGGCCATGTAACCTTCCACGATGAACCGCGCGTGCAGACCGAGAAGCTCTGCGCGCGAGACCGCTACCGGATCAATCAAACTGTTCGCCAACGGGGTCGCCATGTTCGGGGACGGTTAGCTGAGTTTTTCGTTTTTCGGGATGGTTTCGAGAAGTTTGCGGGTGATGTCGTCGGCGGTGACCCCTTCGCTCTGGGCGGCGAAGTTGGGAATGATGCGATGTCGGAACACCGGCAACGCCACAGCCGCCACATCATCACAACTCACATAAACCTGACCGCCCAGCATTGCGCGCGCTTTGGCCGCGAGGATCAGGTTCAAACTGGCGCGCGGTCCGGCGCCCCACGTGAGCCAGCGTTTGCAGAAGTCCAGCGCTTCATCCGTCTTGACGCGGGTGGAACGGACGAGCCGCTCGGCGTAGGAATAAACGTGCTCGGCGACCGGCATGCGGCGCACGGTCTTTTGCAGCGTGAGGATTTCCGGGCCGGAAAGGACAGCTTGCGGCTTCTCCATGGCCACGCCGGTCGCCATCTTCATGATGCGACGTTCTTCTTCCCGCGAGGGGTAATCCACTTGGATCATGAACAAGAACCGGTCGAGTTGCGCTTCCGGCAGGGGGTACGTGCCTTCCTGTTCGATGGGGTTTTGCGTGGCCAACACGAAGAACGGCTCCGGCAAGTCATAGTCGTTGCCGCCCACGGAGATTTTGCGTTCCTGCAT
>CAZEQV010000247.1:0-5671 GCA_964514435.1 uncultured Verrucomicrobiota bacterium | reverse complement strand
TGGGTGGCCAGAGCCGGGGCCGTTGGGTCCGGCAGACCGATCACACCGAGTTGCGGGCGGCGTGGTGGGGCGTGTGGGCGGCGCGCGAGGATAACCTCGACGCTTTGCAGGCGGCGGCGAATTATTGTGAGTCGCTGCACACGACCACGCTGCCCAAACTGCTGTTGCCGCATGGCGAACTGAAGATTCGCGACACCTGGGAATACAGCGCCAACGCGCGCATCGAAGGCTCGTCGCACACCGGCGGCACGACCATCCTCCTCACAAAGCCGCCCACCAAACACAACGCCGTCATGGTCCCCCTCCATTGGGTGGCCAACAACGCGGTGGGCTACGCCGGCACGGCCATCGAGAAGCTCACGGTAAAAGGCCAAGCCGTTCCCGACGATGGCAGCGACTACGACGGCATCATCTGGATGTCGTGGTTTTCAAGCTTGCGGCACCTGAGCATCGCCGGCATCAACGGCTATGCCCTCCGAGCCACCGCGCGCACCAAGAACGGCACCGTGTCAAAATACAGCTTCGTGCGGCATCTGGTCGAGTGGGTGTGCGTCCGGGATGGGAAAGGGATGGTTTGGGGCGAGCCGGGACTGCCGAAATACACGGACGGTCTCATGGTCGGATGCATCTGGGATGCCGCCACCGGTTCGCTTGACGGTTACCAACTGGAGTTCCACGCCTCCGGCGGCTGGCGCGTCAACGACTGCGTGTTCAATCATCCGCTGGCGGGCGCGCTCAAGGCGCGGGGCGAACTGTTCCATTGCACGAACAACCGGTTCGATGGCCTTTGGGCGCGCGGGCGCAGCAAAATGAAAGGCACCGACGCCACAGTCGGAGAGTCCGCGCTCCAGCGCGGCATCGTGATTTGCGGCCAGGGAAAAAGCAAGAAGGGACGCGGCGTGTTCTTTTCCTCCAACTACATCGAGATAGACCCGAATGCGCCGAGAGACTTCATCGCGCTGAGCGTGGACGCTTCCGACGTCGAGCAGCCCATCAGCGGCGTTGCGCAAATCTCGGACAACAAATTCACCGCGATGAACGTGACGGTTCCCGGCACGATCTTCCGCCCCGTCAAACCGGAAAACATGCCATTGATATTCAGCGGCAACAGTTTTCAGGGCGAGGATCACATTGTTTTCTACGACGGCCTGATCCCCGAACGCACCGCGCAATATGGCAACGCGCATTTCAGACGCGATGGCACCCTCGCTTCACCTGCCGTTTCCGGAGAGCAAAAACGCTGACCATGAAACCAAGCATCAAAAGAGTTCCCACAACCGAAAAGCAGTTGATGGAGGTCTTCTATGAAACTGTTTGAGTATCAGGCGAAAGAACTTTTCGCCGAAGCGGGCGTTCCCATTCCCAAAGGCGCGCTGGTCGAGAACGAAGCGGATTGCGCGGCGGCGATTGAGAAGGTCGGATTGCCGTGCGTGATCAAGTCGCAAGTGCTGCAAGGCGGCAGAGGTAAAGCCGGGCTGATTCAACTGGCCGCCACCAAAGAAGAGGCGTTGCTCAAAGCCCGCGACCTGATGGTCAACCGCAAAGTCGGGAAATTGCTTTTCGAGGAGGCGCTGTGCAAAGAGAAGGAACTCTATGTGGCGGTCACGATTGACCCGCTGGAGGCGAGCGCCCTCATCATGGCGTCTTCGGAAGGCGGCATTGAGATTGAGGAAGTGGCCGCAACGATGCCGGACAAAATCATCAGGGAGCGGGTGAAAACTTTTCGCGCTCTCTCACCGTTCCAAGTCCGCAATGTCATGTTCGGTCTGGGATTGAAAGGCGACGCGTTCAAGCAGGGCGCGAGCATCCTGCCAAAGATGTTCGAGTTGTTTCACAAGTTCGACGCCGAGTTGGTCGAGATCAATCCGCTCATCCTCACCAAAGACGGCAGGCTGGTCGCGGCCGACGGCAAGGTCAGCATTGATGACAACACCGGGGTCCGTCAGAAACGTTTCCCGATTACGCGCGATCATTTTGACAGCGACATCGAATACGAGGCCGCCGTGAAAGGGATTCCGTATTTGCAGTTCGACGGGAAGATCGCGTTGATGTGCGCCGGTGCCGGGCTGACCAATACCGTGTATGACCTGATCAATTACTACGGCGGCAGCGTCGCCAGCTACCTGGAGTTTGGCGGCCCGAATTACCGGCGCGCAGCGGAAGCGATGGACCTGACGCTTCGCAACCAACCGGCGGTGGTGTTGATTGTGACGTTCGGCACCATCGCGCGCGCCGACGTGATGGCGCAGGGAATCGCCGATGCCATCGCGCAGTTGAAACCGAAGGTGCCGATCATCACTGCCATTCGCGGCACGGGCGAGGAGGAAGCCGAAGCCATTCTCAGGAAAGCCGGGCTGGAACCCATCGCGGACACGGAAGAAGCCGTGAAACGGGCCGTTGAGCTTTCGAAGGGCGGTGCGCAATGAGCATTTTCATTGATTCTGAAACCAAGGTGCTCGTTCAGGGCATCACGGGAAACGAAGGCAGTTTCTGGACAAAACACATGATCGGCTGCGGCACGCGCGTCGTGGGCGGCGTCACGCCCGGCAAAGAAGGTCAACAAGTCGAAGGCGTCCCCGTCTTCAACACAGTCCGAAAAGCCGTGGCCGAGACAAAAGCGGATGCGTCCGTCCTGTTTGTTCCGCCGGCGTTCACCAAAGACGCGGTGTTTGAGGCGCTGGACGCCGGCATTCGCAGAATCGTGGTCACGGCGGAAGGCGTGCCGGTTCACGATGCACTGGAAATCCGGGCGGCGGCGCTTGCCGAAGGCGCGATGGTCATCGGCGGCAACACCTCCGGCGTGATCACGCCGGGAAAAGCGATGATGGGGATTTTCCCGTACTGGATTGACCGCGTGTATCGCCCCGGCCGAATCGGCGTGATGACCCGCAGCGGCTCGCTCACCAACGAAGTGACCGCCATGGTCATCAAAGCCGGTTTTGGCGTGTCCGCGCTCGTCGGCGTCGGCGGCGATGCCGTGCCCGGCACGCGGTTTGTCGAGCTGTTGCCGCTGTTCCAGAACGACTCCGAAACCGACGCGGTGCTGATGATTGGCGAACTGGGCGGCACGATGGAAGAGGAAGTCGCCGAAGCGATGGAGGTAAAACGTTTCACCAAACCGCTGGTCGCTTTCGTCGCCGGCAGAACCGCGCCGGCCGGCCGGCGGATGGGCCACGCCGGCGCCATCGCCACGGCCGGCAAAGGCTCGGTGACCGGCAAGATTGCTGCAATTGAAAGAGCCGGTGGCTTAGTGGCCGACCGCCCGAGCGCCGTCGGACCACTGATGCAGAAGGCCGTGACGAGATGAAGTTCAAGAATATGATCTTCTTTCTGGCAGCGGCGGCCATCATGGCAGTGATCTCGATGTTGCCTCTTCCTTCCCCGATTCAGACAGCCAGCGGGGAAATTGCCCTGACCGTCCACGGCAAAGCCGCTGTGGCGGTTCTGGCGATGGTTGTGGCGCTGTGGATCACCGAGGCCGTCCCCTTCCCGATTGCCGGGGTCATGGGGATGGTCTTGCTGGTCATCACCGGTGCCGGCGATTTTACGACGCTTGTGAAGAATGGCTTTGGCAATCCGATCATTCTCTTCTTCTTCGGCATGTTGTTGTTCTCGGTCGCACTTGGCGAAACCAATTTGCTGCGACGGGTGACACTTCACCTGCTCTATCGTCTGGGACACAACCCGAAAGCCGTCATCCTGACGTTCATCATTGTCGGCGCCCTGCTCTCCTTCTTCATTGTCGAAATGGCTGTTGCAGCCATGCTGCTTCCCATTGCCGTCTCCATCCTCAAGGATGCCGGGGTGCAACCGAGAGAGAGCAATTTCGGAAAGGCGTTGATGATCGCCTGCGCGTGGGGACCGATGAGCGGCGGAGTGGCCACCCCGGCGGGCTGCGGTCCGAATCCATTGACGATTTCCTTTCTCAGGGATTTGGCGGGAGTGAACCTCTCGTTTCTGGACTGGATGATACTCGGCGTTCCGGCCACCATCCTCATGATCCCGTGCGCGTGGCTGATTTTGATTTGGTCATTCCCGATTGAGAAAGGCGTGAATCTTGCCTTGGCGGAAAATGAGTTCAAAGCCAGATTGCGGGAAATGGGCAGCCTCAAGAAAAACGAGATCTGCACCATAACCATCTTCGGCCTCACCTTGTTCCTGTGGCTGACCGCACCGTGGATCGAGAAATGGTCCGGCGGCGCTATCGGCTATCTCGATGTCTCTTATGTGGCCGTCGCTTGTTCGAGCCTTTTCTTCCTGCCGGGACTTGAGATCATCTCGTGGAAAAAGGCGGAACGCGAAATCGCCTGGGGTGGCATTGTCCTCATCGCCACCGGTATGTCCGTTGGCATGGCCGTCTATGACACCGGTGCCGCCGCATGGATGGCGCAGGCGGCTTTCAGCCGGCTGGGCGATTTGTCGCCCATCGCGATTGTTTTCGCCGTGGTGTTCGGCATCTCCCTGATGAAAGTGCTGTTTTCGAGCAACACGGTTACCGGAATCATCATGGTGCCGCTGCTGATCGCGTTGGCCAAGAACCTCGGACTTTCCCCAACACTCGTGGCGATCCCGGCGGGCATCACGGCGTCGTTGTCGTTCATCCTAGTCACATCCACCCCGACCGCCGTGATTCCGTACACTGCTGGATATTTTTCCATCAAGGACATGGCGAAAGCCGGAATCTGGATGAACATCGCCGCATGCGTCTGCGTGACGATATCGGTGGTGATTTTCGGAAAACTGTCCGGACTCGTGAAGCTCTAGAAAGGAGAAAACAATGACAGAGAAGTTTGACCGCGAACAATTCGACCAGATGGCAGCCGAGTGGCGCTACATCATGACCGACATGATCTGCCGCGCCGGCTCTGGGCACCTCGGAGGGGCGTTCAGCCTCGTCGAAATCGTGATGACACTCTACTACCGGATCATGCGCGTTGACCCGAAGAACCCGCGCTGGGAAAATCGCGACCGTCTCGTGCTCTCCAAAGGTCACGCCGCTCCCGTGCTCTATCTGGCGCTGGCCTATCAGGGATTCTTCCCGATGTCGTGGCTGAAGACGCTCAACGCCGATGGCACGAAATTGCCGAGCCACGCAGACGCGCGCTATGTGCCCGGCGTTGACATGACCACCGGCTCGCTCGGCCAGGGACTCTCCTGCGCCTGCGGCGCTGCGTATGCCGCGCGCATGGACGGCAGGAAACACCGCGTCTTCTGCATCATCGGCGACGGCGAATCCAACGAAGGCCAGAACTGGGAGGCTGCGATGTTTGCCGGGCACCACAGGTTCGACAACCTCGTCGCCATCACCGATTACAACAAACTCCAGATTGACGATTTCACCGACAAGCTGCTCTCGCTGGAACCGCTCTGCGACAAATGGCGCGCGTTCGGCTGGGAGGTGTTCGAGATGGACGGCCACGATTGGGAGGCGATTTACAGCACGATCAACGCCGCCATTGCCGTCCAAGGCAAACCGGCGATGATCATCGCGCACACCATCAAGGCAAAAGGTTGCTGCCTCGTCGAGAACAAACCCGAAAGTCACAACATCAAGGTCCCGGACCAGGCCGCCTACGACAAATTCCTGAACTCCCTGACAACCAAGGCAACACTCCCCTACTGAGCAACGACCATGGCCACCGAACTTCACAACAAGGAAATGCGTTTCGTT
>CAZEQV010000246.1:0-5672 GCA_964514435.1 uncultured Verrucomicrobiota bacterium | reverse complement strand
CCCAAACAACGGGGATGCGCGCCCTACAATCCGGTCGCTGCCCAAAGGTTTGAACGACACCCGCAATTTGCCAGAAAATTTCCTGTCTTGCGTCTCCACGAGACTAGGAATCATATAGTGCCTCCATGCAACGGGTACTCATCACGGGCGGCGCGGGATTCATCGGTTCTCATTTGGCAGAGGCGTTGATCGCCAAAGGCCATGAGGTGTTCGTGCTCGATGACCTGAGCACCGGCTCGCGTCAGAATCTGGCCGGCTTGGAGGGCAAGCCTCGTTTCCAGTTCATCCCCGGCAGCGTGCTGGACCAGACCATACTCGAGCGGATCGTGGATCAGGTGGATTACATTTATCATCTGGCTGCGGCCGTCGGGGTGGAGCTTGTCGTCCGCAGTCCCGTGTTCACCATCGAAGACAACGTGCGCGGCACGGAAAATATCCTCGCCGCCGCCGCCCGCCGCAAAGTGGGCGTTCTGCTCACGTCCACTTCGGAGGTGTACGGGAAAAGCGACCGGGCTTGTTTCCGCGAAGATGACGACCTCATCATCGGTCCGCCGTCTTTTGGCCGGTGGAGCTACGCCTGCTCGAAGTTGCTGGATGAATTTCTGGCGCTGGCCTACTGGCGCGAGAAAGAATTGCCGGTCATCGTCACCCGTTTGTTCAATACCGTCGGTCCCCGGCAAACAGGCCGGTATGGAATGGTGTTGCCGCGTCTCACGGCACAGGCGCTGCGCGACGAGCCGCTGACCATCTACGGCGACGGACAACAGACACGCTGCTTTTGCCACGTCGCGGATGTCGTGCGCGCGCTGGTGGATCTGCCCCGGCAATCACGCGCCGCCGGTCAGGTCTATAACATTGGCAGCACCGAGGAGATTTCCATCGCCGAGCTGGCCAAACGCATCCGGCAATTCACCGAAAGCCGCTCCGATCTGAGATTGGTGCCTTATGATGTGGCCTACGCCAAAGGCTTCGAGGACATGCGCCGCCGTGTCCCCAGCACGGAAAAAATCTATCAACTCATGGGATGGCGTCCCCAACACACGCTCGACGACATCCTGCGCATGACCGTGGAGTATCAACGCCGACTCCAAGCCACCGGCTGAGAGCCGTCACGCCCCGGCGAACATCCGCAGCCGTTGCACCACGCGCCGCGTCGCGGCCACGATGGGCTCCACATCGGCTTCGGTGTTGAATTTCCCAAGTGAATACCGGACCGCCGCGCGCGCCAACGCCTGCGACACGCCCATCGCCTTCAACACGTGCGACGGCTCCAGCGATCCCACGGCGCAAGCCGACCCGCTGGAAACACTCACGCCCTCCAGATCCAATCCCAACAACAACCCATCCACTTCGCAACCCTCGAAACTGAAGTTGACCGTGTTGGCGATGCGATGCGCGACGCTGCCATTGCGGCGCGCGCCCGGTATCGTTTCCTGAATCCGACCGGCCAATGCTTCCGTCAATGTTCGCAGCCGCGCCATCTCGGCCGGCATCTCGCGCACGGCCAACTCGGCGGCTTGGGCCATGCCCACGATGGCCGGTACGTTCTCCGTGCCGGCACGGCGCTCGTTCTCGTGACTGCCGCCGTGCAGCATCGGCTCGAACCTCGTTCCCCGCCGCACATACAACACTCCGACACCTTTGGGGCCGTAGAACTTGTGCCCGGCAATGCTCAGCATGTCCACGCCCCAATCCGCCACGTTCACCAGTTCCTTGCCGAACGATTGCACGGCATCCGTGTGAAACGTGACGCCGCGTTCCCGGCAGATGGCGGAAAGCTCCCGGATCGGTTGCAGCGTACCGGTCTCATTGTTGGCTGACATGATGGAAACCAGGACGGTGTCCGGTCGGATGGCGCGGCGCAAATCGCCGGGATCAACCAAGCCGGCCGGATCAACCGGCAAGCAGGTGACTTCGCACTCGCCCGATTTCTCCAGATGGCGGCAGGCATGAAGCACGGCATGGTGTTCCGTCCCCACGGTGACGAGGTGGCGTCCGCGCGCCCGGCAGGCTCGCGTCACGCCGAAGATGGCGGTGTTGTCAGACTCGGTGCCGCCGCCCGTAAAGATGAGTTCGGCTTCCTGCGCGCCGATGAGTTTCGCCATGCGGGCGCGGGCGTCGTCAATCGCCGCGCGCGCCTCGCGTCCGTCGAGATGAACGCTGCTGGCGTTGCCGAACTTGTCGCGCCAGTAGGGCTGCATGGTCTCGAGCGCCTCGGGCGCAAGCGGCGTGGTGGCGTTGTAGTCGGCGTAGATGCGTGGCATCGGCACTAGTCGGTTGACCCTTCAGATGCCGGCGCCGTCCACGTGGCCGATCATCTTGTCGCGGTCTTTGCTGGCATGTTTCATCTTGGTGTGGCCGCCTTCCATGTACACCGTGGTGCCGGCGGGGACGGATTCCAGCAGCCAGACGTTGCCGCCGATGATGGAGCCGGCGCCGATGGTGACGTTGCCGAGGATCGTCGCGCCGGCATAGATGGTGACATCGTTCTCGATGTTGGGATGCCGTTTGTTGCCTTTGACGACGCGCCCGTATTCGTCTTTGGGGAAGCTTTTGGCGCCCAAGGTGACGCCCTGATAAATCTTCACGCGCTGGCCGATGATGGTCGTTTCGCCGATGACGACGCCGCTGCCATGGTCAATGAAGAAGAACGGCCCGATCTCCGCGCCCGGATGAATGTCAATGCCGGTCTGGTTGTGCGCCCATTCGGTCATGATGCGTGGAATCAACGCGATGTGCTTCTTGTACAACAGATGCGCCATTCGTTGCACCGCGATGGCTTCCACACCCGGATAGGCCAAGATGACCTCATCGGTGCTGATCGCCGCCGGGTCGCCCTCGTACGCCGCGGTGACATCGGTCTGCAGCAAGGCCCGCACGCCCGGCAACTCCAGCAGAAATTCGCCCGTCACCCGCGCCGCCGTGCCGGCCAAGTCGTCTTGATTGCAATTCGCGCAGGGGCGGTATTCGAGGCTCTTGTGGATTTCGTTTTCCATCCGTCGCGTGATCGAGGCCACGAGTTCCGACGTGTACGCCACGATCTGGTTGGAGTGAATGGTCTGCTTGTCGTAAAAGCCCGGAAACACCAGCCGCAACAGGTCGCGGGTGAGTTCCACGACCGCTTCACGAGACGGCAAGTTCGCCCCGTCAAGATGATTGATCCCGCCGTGTTTCTGGAAAGATTCCACGAGGTTTTCGACAATCTGAGTCGTTCGATTAGCCATGCCCTGCAAAATAGCCGCGCTGGCGCCAGATTTCACGCCATTTGTTGATTGACCGGCCCGGAACCGAAAAACCGTTTGAATCGCCGGACTTGCCGGCTATAGTCCCTGCAGACAGGGGAGATGTACAAATCACATGGCCGCATTCGAAAACCGTTACCGAGATAATTCACCTGGCAAGTTTTACGTGGACGATCAATGCATTGACTGCGATCTGTGCCGCGAAACCGCGCCGGACAACTTCACCCGCAACGAAGACGGCGGCTACAGCTACGTCTTCAAGCAGCCGACCACACCAGACGAAGAAGCGTTGTGCAAGGAAGCCATGGAAGGTTGCCCCGTCGAAGCCATCGGCAACAATGGCGCACCGGCGGCCGCCGCCCCGTCGAACACATGAACAGCGCCATCCGAGCCACAGCGTACCGAGAACTCCGGCCGTATGCCCGGCCTCACACGGTGGAACCACACCGCGCTGTTCCGCTCGGTTCGCTCGTGGATCGCTTGATCCAGGATCTCGGCATTCAACAGCGCGTGAAGGAATCGCAAATCTTCTACGAGTGGCGGAGCATCGTTGGAGCAGACATCGCGGCCCATTGCCAGCCGGTCAGCCTGAAAAATGGGCGACTGGTCGTCGGCGTGGACAATGCAAGTTGGCTGTTCGCGCTCACGCCGTTGAAGGAAATGATTCTGGCCAAGGTGCAAGCGCGCGTCGGCAAATCTTCGGTGCGCGCGCTCATCTTCAACAATGGCATCGGCTGATGCGCCGCGTTTGTCTGTTGCTGGCGGTCGTGCTGGCCGGGTGCGGCACCGTGGCCGCCAACCGCAAGTCGCCTTCTGAGCCAAACGTTCCGTTCATGGCCCAGCGACCCGGTCAATGCGGGCCGGCTGCGTTGGCCATGCTCGCCCAGTACTACGGACACATCGTCACGCAAGACGAGATTGCCGACGAAATCTACCTGCCGGACATCTACGGGACTCTCACTTCGGAGCTGACCGCGTACGCCGGCAGGTTCGGGCTTTGGGTGCGATCGTACCGGGGTTCGTTGGCCGATGTGCGCGAGAAACTGCATCACCGCGTCCCCTTGATCGTGCTCGGCAAGCTCGGCAACCGGTATCATTACTTTGTGTTGCTCCGGTACGATGAAGCAACCGGCACGCTCATCGTGCACAGCGACACCCGCCCCAATCTGGCCATGCGCCGCGAAGATTTTATGCGGTGGTGGAACCGGGCCGGCAACTGGACGTTGCTGGTGTGTCCGCCCGACAAGGTCTCGTGGCGATTGTCGGCCGATGAATGCAACGATCTCGGACTGCATTTCGAGCGTACCGGCGATTTGGCACGTGCCGCGGGACATTACCGGCGCGCGTCGGAGTTGCGCCCCAGCAACTCGTATTTCCACTTCAACCTCGGCAACGCGATGATGAAACAGGGATTGAACCGCGAAGCAGCGGCCGCGTTCGCGCAAGCCATCCGCGTCGAAACCGAAAACGCCGATGCGATGAACAATCTGGCGTGGACATGGCATGAATTGGATGCCAATCTCGAAGAAGCGGCCGCGTTGTGTCGAAAAGCATGCCTGCTGCGTCCCGGCAAACGTGCCTATTACCTCGACACCCTGGGTTGCGTGCTCCTCAAGGGCGGTGACGTGACCGGGGCGGTGAACGCGTTTCAAGAAGCGCTGGAGTCCACCACACCCCAGCAGGCCGCGCTGCGACAGGCGATCTCGGACAGGTTGGCCGCCGCCCGCAACCGGTCGCCGTAAGAGATTGCACCAACGCGTGTGTCCGGTGCGCGCGTTGACAAGGCCGGTGGGGTTGGCTAGCCTGCGCGCATCATGATTCGAAGATATTCCCGCGAGGCCATGCGCCAGATTTGGACGGACGAAAACAAGTTCAACATCTGGCTGCAGATTGAGATTCTGGCCTGCGAGGCGCGACGCATCCCGGCCAAGGACCTGGCCACGATTCGCCGACGGGCCAGGTTCAGCGTCGAACGCATCAACGAAATCGAGAAGACCACCAATCACGATGTCATCGCTTTTCTGACGTGTGTGGCGGAGAACGTCGGTCCGTCTTCCCGGTTCATTCATGAAGGCCTGACTTCTTCTGACGTGGGCGACACGGCGCTGGCGTACCAGATGGTGCAGGCGGCCGACATTCTCATCGCCGATGTGAAGGCGCTGAGGAAGGTTGTCGCCAGGAAGGCGCGCGCCTTCAAGATGACGCCAATGATGGGGCGAACGCACGGCGTTCACGCCGAGCCGACAACGTTCGGTCTGAAGATGGCGTTGATGTACGATGAGTTTGGCCGGGCGTTGCAGCGCCTGGAGCGCGCCCGCGAAATCATGGCCGTCGGCAAGATTTCCGGTGCGGTGGGCACGCACGCGCATCTCGACCCCAAGGTGGAGGCTCATGTCTGCCGGAAACTGGGGCTGAAGCCGGCCAGGATTT
>CAZEQV010000245.1:0-5691 GCA_964514435.1 uncultured Verrucomicrobiota bacterium | reverse complement strand
ATCAGGCAGGGAAAATCCTATCTAGCTGGGCCAGCACATCGTCCGACAGCTTGACCTTCGATGTGGATGCGGGTCGTACCGTCTCCTTGCGGGGTTTGGGCAGCACGTTTGCCGGATCCACCATCGTGACCGGCGACGGCAAACTTCAGACCCACTTGACCGGTCAATTCTCGCCCGTCTCACCGCTTACCATCAGCGCGGGGGCCACGTTTGACATCTTTGGGCGCAGCAACCTCGTCAACTGTCTCAACGTGACCACCGTAGGCGGATTGAGCGGCAGCGGTCGTGTTGACAACTCCAACAGCGGCGGCGGCTTTGGCGACAACGTCGCCGTCTTGGTTGTCAACAACACCACTGATACCACCTTTAATGGTCTGATTGTTCTTGGCAACGGCATCGCGCTGGTCAAATCGAATTCCGCCACCCTCACTCTTACCGGCACCAATTCCTACTCCCTCGGCACGACAGTCGTGAGTGGGAAGCTGCTATTGAACAACACGGCCGGTTCCGGCACCGGCAGCGGGGCGGTCATCGTCAAGGACGGCGCAGCCATTGGCGGCACCGGTACCATTACTGGCAACACCACGATTGAGTCCGGCGGCATCCTCGCCCCTGGCGCAAGCGCCGGCGTTTTTCATACCGGCAACCTCACGCTTCAGGATAACGCAGTCTATGAATGGGAATTCGGCCCCGGCAGCGCCAAGGACTCTGTCGTCGTCAACGGTGCCCTCACGATGGGCAGCACCGCCATCCTCAAACTCGTTGACCTCGGTGGCGACGCCAGCGGCACAAACGTCCTCTTCCGTTACACGGGCGCAGATCCCGTCAACCCCACTTGGTTGCTCGATTTCACAGCGGCTCCAAGTTGGAGCGGCGGAGAAGTCATCCTGGACGCGGCCAACAATCAGGTGCTGCTGGCGGGCGTTGTCATCCCCGAACCGGCGACTGGGATGCTTGTCACCTTGGGGATTGCTGGCGCGATCCTGCTGCAAAGCCGTCAACGAGCGAAGAGAGGAACCACGCTATGAAAACGACCTTGGCCCTTATTGCTGTGCTTTGGGGATTGATCATTACGCAGGCCGGTGCCTTGCCGACCAACTTGGTCTATCAGCAGACCTTCAATAACACTACCGGCAACAACATCTTTGATCTGCTGAACACCTACCATTGGGCCATCCATGAGACCGCAGTGGGTGACCTGTATCAGGTACAGTATGGCGGCACGGCCGTTGGCTCCAGTAGCGGCGCAGGCGCTCCGACCGGCTTGGGCACCACCAACGGATTCATCTTCAATACTTCTTTCAACAACTTCGGCGGCTTTACCAACCGGCGGATGCTCGCTTGGACGTGGGACATCGCGTCGGCCAACTTGCTGGCCGCGGACCTCGTCATGGTCAACTGGTATCAGGGCAACGCCGAGACGCAAACCATCAATCAAGTCGCCTTGAAGATCAACGGCCAGTGGTATGTTTCCAGCAACGGCTTCAACCAAAGCGTCGCCGTCAGCTCGGGCGCGAACTTCGGCACACAGGCAGAAGCCAAGAGTTTCAGCTTTGCCAGCGCCACGTGGCGGATTCTTAACTTCGACGGCGGCACGAACAGCAATGGCACGTTCCTCAACATGGGCGGCACCACCACGCTCGGGTCCGGCACCGTCGAGGCCATCGGTCTGTATGTGGACGGCACCGATGCCAGCAGCCGCCGGTTCGACAGTTTCCAAGTCTATGCCATACCGGAACCGTCCGCGCTGGCGCTGGTCGGCGCGGGACTACTTGCCTCGGCGCTTCTGCGGCGACGAACTCAAAGATAGTCGGTGGAGGTCATCATGAAAACTCTCACTACCTCATTGACATTGGCGCTAGCGGCCATCTTGGTCATGAGTTCAAGACCCGCCTCGGCGACGACGGTCACGTTGTTCAGCGACGATAGTCCCACGGTAAGCAGCCCTACTTCCTTACCGGTGGGCAACTGGGATGGATTGCGCCACAATGTGAACACCGGCACCGTTTCGATCCGAAATGGCATCTCCACCACTGACAGCGGCGATCCGGGCGCCAACAGTTCGCGCCTGTTAGTGTTCACCGCAGTGGCCGGTGCAGTGACACTTCGACGCCGCCGGTAATGGCACTTCTCCTTTCTTCGTTGATCATGCTGGCCACGCTGAGCACCGCTGCTGCGACGGCCGATTTCGAATCGCCCGGCAGTTTTGGGCCAACAAATTTCCTTTTCAGCGCCAGCACCACCCCGTGGTATGCGGAGTCCAACGCCGTTGGTGTGGCAGGCTCCCGCGCTCTAGCGTTGATCAGTGGCGGTGGCACCGACGTATCGGCGACATATCATCCGGTCAGCTTTGATCTATCGGCATTCAACAGCATGGCTGAAGTCTGCATCTTTTTCCGCAAAGACCCGGCCATCACCAACGTTTCCTCGCGCGTGCTCGACATCGGTATCTTGCCGGCCAGCAATTCGTTTCTCAATGGCAGCGTTTTGGGAGGCGTCCGCCTGCGCTCCACCGGCACGGATACCTGCACCCTCCGTCTTTGGAACAACGGCTCCGAGTTCGGGGCCGCGCCCGGCGCGTCCCTTGCCGGCGGCCATTTCTACAAACTCACTTGCCGCCTCACCAACCTCGATGGCGTTCAACTTCAGTTCATTGCCACCGTGGATGACTACGGGACTGACGGAACAACGCTGCTATCCGCCGGTATCCTTTCGGTGACCGGCACCAATAACAATCCGACGCTGGCGACTGATGGAACCGTTTTCGGCGGCTTTCGGATGCGCAACGAAAACAACAGCCGCGCGATCGGCGTCCTCGACGATTTCATCGTGACCGGCCAGGCTGGCGCGGGGTTGCGTCCACCTCGTGTCTTCGTTCATCCCGGTCTGCTCAACACTTCTGGCGAAATGGATCTCTGGGCCGCGCTGTCAGCGCAGGCCGGGTCTGCCGCAGCTGACGGGTTGGCGCGCGTCCAGGGAGGGCGCGATGATGCCGGCACAAATTTCCTCCATCATGTTGCCCATCCTGTTGCGCAATACGGCGCATTTCCTCACTGGTCTGCACCGGGTCCGGCCCGGCAACTGATTGATGACGCCCGGGCCGCTTACGCGAATGCCCTCCTGTGGCGAGCCACCGGCCAAGTCATGAACGCGGCCAAGGCTGCCGAAATCATCGACGCTTGGTCCAGCACGCTCCAGACCATCCTCAATGTAAACAGCGAGCCATTCAGCCCCGCCGACGGACGGCAAGACTATATGCTCTACACCTCGTACTCTTGGCCGGCGATGATCTGGGCTGCGGAAATCCTCCGTTCGCTGCCGGGTAGTGGTTGGGGCGAATCCGGCCAAGTGGCATTCTCCAATCTCCTCGTCAACATCGTCCGCCCGGCGGCCGAGCACCCCAACAACAACCTCGCAAACAACTGGGCCTCGTGGCGCATCTGCTGCAAGATGTCCACCGCCATCTACCTCGACGACACCGCGCGGTTTCACGAAGCACTCGAGGATTTCAAGGCGCTCATCAACTCTTACATTGGCGAAAACCTTTACGGCGAGATGACCCGCGACCTCTGGCATTCGCAAATGGGCATCGTGCCGCTTCTGCTCACGGCAGAGATGGCACTCAAACAAGGCGTGGATCTTTATTCCTTCGGCAACGACCGGCTCCTGCGGTGTGTCGAGTTTCAGATTCCGTTCTACCTTGGCCAGTACGCCAACTGGCCCGCTGGCACAACGCCCGATCCCGGTGTTCAATGGGACGGCTCCATGCTCTGGAATATGTTCGAACTTCCCTACCACCACTACCACCGCCGGCTCGGCAGCCCCACGCCGCAACTCGAAACCATCCTCGCCGCTGACAACGTCAAACCCATACCTTCCTTGCCGGTCCCCTCCGTTGCGCCCAACCAACCGCGGCCTTATCGGGCGGAGGACTTTTACCGCACCGGCTACCACACACTCACCCACACCACTGACCCGTTCCGGTACGTCCTCGTTGCCGGCTTTGACTGGCAGTCGCCGCTGCCAGTTTTCACCAACGCTGCCTGTGCGCTTGTTGCCGACCCCACGCCCGGTCAGGCCAACAACGGCGTCCTGCGTCTCAACTCAAACGGCCAACTCACTCGCTCCATCCCCGTCACTGGCACCTTGCACCTCTCCTTCGATTACCGGTTTGGCCAACAGGGGAACCTCGTTATCGCGCTCGATGATACGCCGCTCGCCACTGTTGCCGGTGTCGCCAGTAACTACTTTGCCCAGTACCGCGCCACTTTCGCCGGTCTCTCGCCCGGCAACCACACGCTCACGCTTACCTCGTCCAGTCAAATGTGGCTCGACAACCTCATCGTCACCACGCCCAACGTGACCAGCTACGCGGTGTGGGCTGTCGCCCATGGTGTCAACCTCGACCCGCATGCCGACTCCGATGGCGACGGCATCAAGAACCTTCTTGAATACGCGCTGGGACTCGACCCGATAGTGGCCTCTGTTGGCGGGTTGCCTGTCTTGGGATTTGAGGGCGACCGGCTGACGATGACGTACGCTCGCCGCAAACAGCCGACTGATGTCACCTATGAAGTTCAAATCACCAGTGATCTGACCGCACCGTGGGAAACGACAAGTCTATCGGATCAGGAGCTCGATGACGACGGTCTTTTCCAGTTGATCAAAGTGACCGATGCCACGACCAATGCACCACAGCGTTTCATCCGTTTGAAAGTCTCCCTGCCATGAACCTTCTACCCATCCTGCTTGCCGCCACGTCCGCGTCCTTGTGGGCCGAATACCAAAAGGCCCCCCAGACGCATCCAAACATTCCCAATTGTTCCTACGCTGGTTACGCCGCGTCGGAACGTCCCTTGCCGCAATCCAAGGTCGTGGCCAACGTTCGCGCCGCCGGTGCCAAGGGCGATGGCGTCGTCGACGATACCGGCGCGTTTCGCAAAGCCCTCGACCAAGCCGGCAAGGCGGGAGGCGGCGCGGTATTCGTCCCTGCCGGCAAATATCGAATCGATGGATTCCTCCATCTCAAACACAACGGTGTCGTGTTGCGCGGCGAAGGCACCGGCAAGACCATCCTCGATTTCCCCAACTCCATGACTCAGGTCATCGGCCCGCAAACCAGGTCCGGCAAGTCGGCTTGGTCGTGGAGCGGTGGATCGATTTGGATTGGTCCCGCCGACACATTGGATGCCACCGGCAAGCTGGTGTCGGTCAATGCGAGCATTGAACAGGACTGGGAATACTGGCGGCCCGGTCCCAAACTCGCCGCGCTCACCGCTCCCGCGAACATTGGTGACGACGAGTTGATTGTGGACAACCCGACTGGCTTGAAGCCCGGCATGTTGGTGTTGTTGACGTGGGACAACCCGTCGGATTTCACGCTGCTCAAACACCTTGCCGGACATCCGACGATGGATGGCTTCAATTGGCCAAGCGCGAAGTGGATCATTCCTCCCGGTTTCCCGGTGTTTCGGTGGCCGGTCGAGATTCGCGCCGTGGCCGGCAACCGCGTGCAACTTCGTCAACCTTTGCGGCTGGCCGCGCGACCGGAATGGAAGGTGCGTTTGGAGGCGTCCGGTGCCCATGTGACCGAGGCCGGTGTGGAGCATCTCACCATCCAGTGTCATGCGCCGCCTAGTCACCGGCACTTGACGTGTCAGGGGTTCAACGCGATTTACATCAACCGCGCCG
>CAZEQV010000244.1:0-5719 GCA_964514435.1 uncultured Verrucomicrobiota bacterium | reverse complement strand
TTCCCGGAGTTTCTGCACGATCTTCTTTTGTTCGGCGGCGGTTCGAAACCGGGACAACATTTCGATGGTGATCGGATAACCCGCCATGCGATCGCGGAACGTGTTGAAGTGTTGTTCCGCGAGGATGGTCGTGGGCACGAGGATGGCGGTTTGCAGGCCGTCCATTGCCGCTTTGAACGCGGCGCGAATGGCCACTTCCGTTTTGCCATAACCGACATCGCCACAAATGAGACGGTCCATGGGTTTGGCCACCTCCATATCCTCTTTGACTTCCTCAATCGCCGTTTCCTGGTCGGGCGTTTCGTCGTAGGGGAACGCGGCCTCGAACTCGCGTTGCCACGGCGTGTCGGGCGCGAATGCGTGGCCTTTCATGGCCGACCGGGCGGCTTGAAGCTCCAACAGTTCACTAGCGAGATCCATCACGGCGCGTTCGGCGGCGATCTTTTGCTTCTGCCAGCGCGCGCCGCCGAGTTCGTGCAGCTCGGGTGCGCGTTTGCTGGCGCCCAGGTACTTCGTCACCAGATGCGCCTGATCCACCGGCACGTACAACCGCGCCTCGTTGGCGTACTCGATGTTCAACACCTCTTGCCGGACGCCATTGAAGTCTAGAGTCTTGATGCCGCGATACCGGCCGATTCCTTGTTGGACGTGAACAACAAAATCGCCCTCCTGCAGCTCGGTCCAATCCGAGACACGTGACGGTGAATGGTATTTGTGCCGGGGACGTTGGAGTTTGTAGCGTCCGAAGACTTCGGCATCCGTAATCACGGCCAGCTTGGCGTCCGGCCAGTAGAACCCGCTGGCCAACGGCAGGATGCCGGCATCGGGCGGCTGGCCGGTGGGGAACTGCTCCTTCCAAAGCTCCTCGAACCGTTGTTTCTCACCGTCGGTGCTGCACGCCACGTGGAGCGTGATGCCTTCTTTCGACCATTGGTGCATCTGCCTGAAGAAGGCGATCCGCATTTGCTCCGCCACTTCCGGCTCGGGGGCGCGTGAAGAAAGAGGCCGGTACGCTTCGAGCGACACAAGGCGAGCGTTGAGATTGGCGTCGGAAGAAAAGTCCACCAGTTCGGACAGGTTGATCGTTGGCAGCGCGCGTGCGAGCAGCCGGTCCCAAGAAACATGGAGGGGATGGTTTTCCACAGCCGCGCTGGTGTAGTGGAGAACCGAGCGCGCGATGTTTTCCGGTTCATCCATCACGATGATGGTGTTGGACGGCAGGGAATCGAACAGGGCGGCTGACCATTCGGGTTGCTTCTTGAGCAATCCAATCTCACCGGCTGGTCCGATCACGATCCGGTCGAGTTGCGACTGGGACTTCTGCGTGACCGGGTCGAAACAGCGGATGGACTCGATCTGGTCGCCGAAGAACTCGACGCGGACCGGTTCGTCTTGATCGGGGGGATAAACATCCACGATGCCGCCGCGCAGGGCAAAGTCGCCGGGATCGTTGACTTGGTATTCGGGCCGGTAGCCCAACCGCTCCAATTGATCGAGCACGGTTTGACGTTCGTGGACTTGTCCCACCGCGAGGGTGAACCGGAGCTCTCGAAGAGCTGTCAAGCTGAATGTGCGTTGCATGAGTGCCGGTGCGGTGGCGACGACAGCGAACTGATGGGGATTTTCCAGGACGGCGGCGAGTGTCCTGAGACGGGCGGTCACGGTGGCGGCGTGGGGCAGGGCCGATTCGTGGGGAAGCGTTTCCCAAGCCGGGAAAAAATGCGCGCCGGGACAAAACGCAGTCAGACCATTGTGAAATGCCTCCTGGGATTTGAGTCCGTCGGTGACGACGAGAACAGGCTGGCCGGTATGCTCGGAAATCGCGGCGGCGAGGAACGCCTTGCCGGTTGTGGCCACCGAAAACAGACGCAAAACATCCCCCTCAGTGAATCTCCGTTTGAGGCCGGCCATCAACGGAGACCGCAGCGCCAACTTCATCAGTTTTTCAGGGATCACGACAATGTGGTAGCCGCCGTCCCGCCGCGGCGGGAGGGACGCTACCACACGAATTACTTGCTCTCTTTAAGCACGGTGAAGCTGGAGACGTCGCCGCGTTTGTAGTAGAGCAAGAGGCCCTTGCCGGGTTCGGCTTTGGCGACGGCATTTTTGAAATCCTCGGCTGACTTGACCGGCTGGCGGTTGACTTCCGTGATGATGTCGCCGTGTTGCATTCCTTTTTCTTCGGCCACGCTGCCGGGTTCGATTTGTGTGACCACGACGCCGGTCTCGATGTTCAAGGACAGGCGTTCGGCGAGTTCCTTGCTCAAGGTTTGAACGGTGAGTCCAAACGCGCGCTCGGTCTTGGATGGGCGGGGGGTGGTGAGGGATGCTGTCTGGGGTTGCACGGGCAATTCGTCGGTTTGGACGGCAATTTTGAGGATCTTGCCGGGGCGCGCCACGGTCAGGGAGAGTTTGTGTCCCACATTCTTCTTTTGGACTTCGCGCTGCAAATCGCGGGGCAACGATACCGGCACGCCATCCACGGCGGTGATGACATCGGCCGGTTTCAAGTCGCTGCGATAGGCGGGTGTTTCGGGGTAGATGGATTGCACGACAACGCCTTCTTTGACGTCTTTGAGTTGTTCGGCCAGTTCGGGAAACTCCGAGAGCGGGGCGATTTGCACGCCGATCCAAGGGCGAACGACTTTGCCTTTTTCGATGAGTTCGGTGGAAATAGACCGGACCATGTTGGCCGGTATGGCAAACCCGATGCCGCGATTGAGGCCGCGAATGAGTGTGTTGAGTCCCATGACGCGGCCTTCGATGTCACAGAGCGGTCCGCCGGAGTTGCCGGGATTGATGGAGGCGTCGGTTTGAATGTAGTCCTCGTAAATGCTGCCGCCCTGGTTGCCGTAAGCGGAGCGGCCCTTGGCGCTGACAAACCCGACCGTGAAGCTGTAGTCCAATTCAAACGGCGCGCCGATGGCAATCGCCCATTGGCCGACTTTGACAGAATCGGAATCGGCGAGGGTGGCGGCGGCGAGGTCTTTGGCTTCGATTTTGATGACGGCCAGGTCGGTGCGTTCATCGGAGCCGATGACCCTGGCATCGTGCACGGTGCCGTCCTTCAGGCGCACTTTGATTTTGTCGGCGCCATCAATAACATGGTTATTGGTGACGATGTAACCGTCCGCGCGGATGATCGTACCAGAGCCTTGGCTGTCGAGTTCGCGGTCCGGTGGCATGGGCATGCCGCGGCGTCGGAAGAAAAACTCAAAGGGCGTTCCCTCAAACTCCTCCATGCCCTCCATGCCGTCTTCGGAGGACATGATTTTGGAGGCTTTGGTGGTGGAGGTGATGACCACCACCGATTTACTGGCTTGATCGGCTACTTTGACGAATGCGCCTTCGAGTCGCCGGGCCAGTTCGATGTCGCCGTTGGCCGACGATCTCGCTGCCGGCAGGGAAAGATGCAGGACGGCGGCGGCCAGGATTGCCTGAGATAGTTTGATGGGGGTCATTGTCTATTTTCCTTGAAGGGTTGTGCGCCAAAGTTGAATCGCTGCGTACACCCAAAATAGAGCCAGGGCGCGTTTTGTCCAGTTGGGATGAAAATAATCCAGCAACAGGGCGCCGAGGATTCCGCCGGCCAGCCCGCCAACGGCCATGGGAACCATGATGCTCCATTCGATCTTGCCGGCGGCCTGGTGCCGGAGACTGCCGCTGACGGCGATGGGGATGATGACTGCCAACGAAGTGGCGATGGCCGTTTTGGTTTCGAGTTTGGCAAAATAGATGAGCATGGGCACCATCAACGCGCCGCCGCCGATGCCGAGCCATCCGCCCAGCAAGCCCGCCGTCAGTCCGAGCGCACCGTACAACAACCATTGTGTCATGCCCATTTCCATGAGAGTACCTCCAAGCGGGGACGGTATCAGGCCGTGCCTGCGTTGACAAACATCGTGTTTGCAGTAACCTGTGCCGCTATCGCCGAGTGTTTAATCATGTCATCCACCATCACCAGACCGGCCAGCATCCCCGAACTTCAGGATCGCGTGCGCGAACTGAAGAAGCTTCGCAACGCTGTGATCCTGGCGCACAACTATCAGGTGCCGGAAATTCAGGACGTGGCCGATTACGTGGGTGATTCGCTGGGGTTATCCTACCGGGCGAAGGAAACGGATGCCGACGTGATCCTGTTTTGTGGCGTTCATTTCATGGCCGAGACGGCCAAGATCGTGAACCCCACCAAGACCGTGATCATACCAGACATGGAAGCCGGCTGTTCGTTGGCCGACTCTTGCGAGGCCGGTGCGTTGGCGCGTTGGAAACAGCAGCATCCCGACGTGTACATCATCGCCTACATCAACTGCACGGCGGCGGTGAAAGCATTGGTGGATGTCATCTGCACCTCCGGCAACGCCGTGAAGGTCGTCAATTCGGTTCCGAAAGACAGAAAGATTCTGTTTGTGCCCGACCAGAACCTCGGGCAATGGGTGATGGCCCAGACCGGTCGGGACATGATTCTTTGGCCGGGATCGTGTTCGGTTCATGTGATGTTCACCCACAAAGCGATTTTTGCCCTCCAGCAGCAGCACCCTGACGCAAAGATCGTGGCCCATCCGGAGTGCTTGCCGGCTGTGCGAATGATGGCGGATGAAGTTTGTTCGACGGAAAAGATGGTCAGCTACTGCAAAAGCACGCCGGCCAAGACATTCATCATCGCCACCGAGTCCGGTATGCTGCATCGTCTGCGCAAAGAGATACCGGACAAGCAGTTCATTGCCGGGCCGACGGACACATGCGCCTGCAATGATTGTTCGTTTATGAAGAAAAACACGCTGGAGAAATGCGTGGCGGCACTGGAGACCTTGAGTCCCGCCGTGGACGTGGAGGAGCCGGTGCGCCTGCGGGCTTTGGCGCCGATCGAAAGGATGCTGGCGATTGGCCGGTAGGATTGAATGGATGCCGTCGCCCGCGGGTCTAAAGTTCGTAACGCAACTCAGACAAAGGAAGACTTCTTGTGAAATTGAAATGGATCATCATGGTTTTGGGATTGGGATTGGCGTTGCCCTTGTTTTCGTTTGCGGAGGGAGAGACGGCCGCGCCACTTTCGGAGGACTTGTCGCAGTACAAGACCGCGGATGAGTTGTGGGAGCGGGTGAAACAGTTGCAGACGAGGCCGAAGATCAAGGCCACGTCACAGGACCAAGCGCGCCTCGAAATCATCGAGTGGTTGAAGGCGGCGGAAAAGGCCACTGCGGCTTTTGTCCACCGTTTCCCCGAGGACAAACGGCGATGGGACGCCAAGATGATGCAAGTCCAAGTGATGCTGGGATTGGCGAACCTGACCCACAACGAACCTGACATGGCCGCGATTGAAGGGATCTTCAATGAGGTCGCCGCAGCCAAGGACGCATCCGATGAAATGAAGACGGAAGCGCGGTTCGGCTTGATTCGGATCAAGTGGGAAGAGTTGGAGGATTACAGCACGCCCGCGGCGGCTGACTTGGACAAGCGCATTCAAGCTTTCCAGAAGGATTTTCCCGACGACAAGCGCAGCGACATGATGCAGACGATGCGATATCAGATTTACGACGGACATCAGCCGGACAAAGCGGATGCATTGCTGAAAGAGCTGGCCAAGAGCGACAACCCGCAGTTGGTCGAGTTTGCCAAGGAACAACAGGCGACACGCGACCTGAAATCGAAGCCGTTGGAGTTGAAGTTCACCGCCGTGGACGGCAGCGAAGTGGATATTCAGAAGCTGCGCGGTAAG
>CAZEQV010000243.1:0-5750 GCA_964514435.1 uncultured Verrucomicrobiota bacterium | reverse complement strand
CAAGCGGGCCAAGAACTGGAGCGACGGCTGGGTCGGCAAACTCAAGGACGACCAGCGCAATGCCCGCGCCGATGTCGCCGTGATCGCCACCTCAGCGATGCCGGATGGAATTAGTCATTTCGGCCAAAAGGACGGTGTGTGGGTGGTCGAGTTCCCGTTGGCTGTGCTACTCGGCGTGGCGCTGCGGGAGACGCTCATTCAGGTTGCCGGCGCACGCGAGTCACTTGCTGGGATGAACGAGAAAAAGGACATCCTGTACAATTACCTCTCCAGCCCGCAATTTCGGCAACGCATTGACGCCATCATCGAAGCGTTCACAACCATGAAAGTCGATCTGGACGCTGAGAAACGGGCAATGGAACGCCAGTGGTCGAAGCGCGAGAAGCAGATCGAGAGGGTCGTCACCAACACTGCCGGCATGTATGGAGATCTCCAAGGCATCATTGGCAATGCGCTGCCGGCAGTGAAGACTCTGGAGTTGCCGGGTGAGGGTAACGAGAATTGAAACACTTGGAGATTGCATGGCAAAACTTGAAGAGTTGACTCGCGGCGCTGCGGTGAAGGGCATTTTACCCGACAAGATCGTTACCATTGTCGATGTTAAACCCTATGGTTCGGCTGTCATGGAGGTGACCTACAAAGACGCTGCCGGGCAACTCGGCAACGAATTGCTCTACCGCGACCGGGAGCCAACTTTGGAAATAGTCACCAAAGGTCGGCCGTGGAGTTTCGACGGTGACGGCACGCTGTTCCGTTTGGCGTCTGAGGCACATCGGATTCGATTGGCGCATCTATTCGACCCGATGTTGGCAGTTCACACCTCACTCGTTGAACCGCTGCCACATCAGATCACGGCGGTGTATGGGGAAATGCTAACCCGGCAACCCTTGCGATACCTCTTGGCGGATGATCCCGGCGCGGGAAAAACCATCATGACGGGGCTCCTCCTCAAAGAATTGCTCGTTCGTGGCGATTTGAAACGGTGCTTGATCTGTTGCCCGGGCAGTTTGGTGGAACAGTGGCAAGATGAACTGTATCGCCGGTTCCTTCTGCGCTTCGATATTGTGACCCGTGAAATGATGGAGACCTCGGTCAGTGGCAACGTCTTTGCGGATCACAATTTCATTATCTGCCGTCTCGACCAACTCAGCCGGAATGAGGATGTGCAGGCGAAATTAAAGGCAACCGACTGGGATGTCATTGTCTGCGATGAAGCCCATAAAATGTCGGCTTCGATTTTTAGCGGCGAGGTCAAGGCTACCAAACGCTACCGGCTCGGCCAACTACTTGGGAAAATCACCCGCAACTTCCTATTACTCACAGCCACTCCGCACAATGGGAAGGAAGAGGACTTCCAGTTGTTTATGGCCCTGCTGGATGCAGACCGGTTTGAGGGCAAATTCCGCGATGGTGTTCACATGGTGGACACCACCGATCTGATGCGGCGGATGATCAAAGAGCAGATCGTCAAGTTCGACGGCACGCCGCTGTTCCCCGAGCGCCGCGCTTACACGGTCAATTACAAGCTGTCCGATTGGGAGGCGCAGTTGTACGCGGTCGTCACGACCTATGTGCAGGAGGAGATGAACCGCGCCGACCGGCTCATTGCGGCTGGCGAAGGACGACGTGGTAACATGGTCGGCTTCGCCCTCACAACCCTCCAGCGCCGGCTGGCTTCCTCACCCGAGGCCATCTACCAATCCCTCAAACGCCGCCGCGAGCGCCTTGAAAAACGGCTACGCGAAGAGAAACTCCAGGGGCGGGCGGCGATTGACACGACAGAAGGGCTAACGGGCCCCACTGATGAAGAGGGAGTGGAGGACTTTTACGAAGACGCACCGGCCAGCGAAGTGGAGGTGACCGAGGAAGAACTGGTTGATCGCGCCTCCGCAGCCCAGACGGCGGTGGAGTTGGAAGCGGAAATTCAGACGCTGAAGAATCTCGAAGCTCTCGGACTCAAAGTTCGACAAAGCGGTACCGACCGCAAATGGGACGAACTGTCTGAACTTCTTCAAGGCAGCGGGAGTACAAAGGCTGTTGATGAACTCTTTGACGCCAATGGCCACCGGCGCAAACTCATCATCTTCACCGAGCACAAAGACACGCTGAACTACCTCGCGGATCGCATCCGCACGCTCTTGGGGCAGCACGAGGCGCTCGTGACCATCCACGGCAGCATGGGACGCGAAGAGCGCCGCAAGGCGCAGGAAATGTTCACCCATGACAAGGATGTCCATATTCTGGTGGCTACCGATGCGGCGGGCGAAGGCATCAACCTCCAACGCGCCCATCTGATGGTGAACTACGACCTCCCGTGGAATCCGAACCGCATCGAGCAGCGCTTCGGACGCATCCACCGCATCGGCCAAACCGAAGTCTGCCACCTTTGGAATCTGGTCGCTTCGGAGACCCGCGAAGGCGAAGTCTTTCACCGCCTCTTGGAGAAGATGGATCAGCAACGCGCCGCCTTGGGCGGGAGCGTGTTCGATGTGCTCGGTAAATGTTTCAATGAGAAAGCGCTTCGCAGCCTTCTGATTGACGCCATCCGCTACGGTGATCGTCCCGATGTGAAAGCGCGGCTCACGCAAATCATTGACCACGCCCTCGATACCGAACACCTCAAGGGACTGATTGAGGAACGGGCGCTTGCTCACGAATCCCTCGATCCCACCCGCATCCAACAGATTCGTGAAGACATGGAACGGGCTGAAGCCCGGCGGCTTCAACCGCACTTCATTTCTGCCTTCTTCCGTGAAGCATTAAAACTACTCGGCGGCTCGCTGCATGAACGAGAACCCAAACGTTACGAGATCACCCACGTACCCGGTCAGATACTGAGCCGTGACCGGCAAATCGGCATGGGCGATCCCGTGTTGAAACGGTACGAGCGCGTGACCTTTGACAAGGAACTCATCAGCGTCCCCGGTCAACCGCTCGCTGCCTTTGTCTGTACCGGCCATCCGTTGCTGGATTGCGCAATTGACCTGATTCTGGAGCGTTACCGCGACCTGCTCCGGCGGGGCGCGGTCTTGGTTGACCCGGATGACCGCTCGGAGAATTTACGGGCACTGTTCTACCTCGAACACACCATCCAAGATGCTCGCACGGATCGCACCGGCAACCGGCGCGTCGTTTCCCGGCAGGTGCAATTTGTGGAAATCGATGAGGAAAATCAGATCGCCAACCCCGGTTACGCCCCGTACCTCGATTACCGGCCCATCACCGACTCGGAACGAGCGGCAGTGGCATCCATGCTGGAAACCGACTGGCTGCGCGGCGATTTGGAGTCACGGGTGATTGCTTACGCCGCTGAACATGTTGTTCCGCGCCATTACCAATCCGTCAAAAAGCGCAAGGACGACATCGTCCAGCGAACGATGGCCGCCGTCCAAGAGCGGTTGACCAAGGAAATCAACTACTGGGATCATCGCGCCAATGAACTCAAGTTGCAGGAACAAGCTGGCAAGTCTATGGCGAAGATCAATTCAGATCTTGCCCGCCAGCGAGCGGACGAATTGCAGCGCCGATTGCAGGAGCGCCTCAAGGAACTTGAACAAGAACGTCATCTTGCCCCGTTGCCGCCAGTGGTGATTGGCGGAGCTTTGGTCGTACCCGCTCGGCTATTGGCCCAGACGGCTGGGCCGACACCGACAGACACCGCAGTCTCCCAAGCCGACCGGGAACGGATTGACCGCGTGGCAATGGATGCCGTTCTGGCAGCAGAGCGGGCATTGGGCCGCACTCCCAGCGAAATGCCCCACAACAACCCCGGCTACGATATTGAATCCCGCGACCCGGCAAAGAAACAACTCCTTTTCATCGAGGTCAAAGGCAAGGCATCCGGGATGCGGACAGTGACCATTTCCAAGACCCAAATCCTCACCGGCCTGAACAAACCTGACGAGTTTATCCTCGCGGTCGTGGAGGTGGATGGCGATACCGCCCGTAGCGTGCGCTACCTCCGCCAGCCGTTCACCAGGGAACTCGATTTCGCTGTCACCAGTGTGAACTTCAACTTGGACGATTTGATGGAGCGAGCCGAGGACCCGACATGACACTCTTGGGAACAACTGTTTGGTTCAACCTCACAATCCCATGGTAAAAGAGCGCACATGACTCCGTCCTTGGTCAACCAATGGCTCGCCCGCAAAGAGCGAAGCACGGTCGAATTCAAGGAAGCCCGGCAGGCGCTGCCCGGTGATCTTTTCGAGACTGTTTGCGCCTTTCTGAATCGGGACGGTGGCGTGATCTTGCTCGGCGTGGCCGACGACGGCACGATCGAGGGCGTCGAGCCAGCCGCCGTTGAGCGCCTCACCAAAGACGTCGTCAATCTCTCCAACAACCCACAGAAACTTGAGCCACCCTTCATCCTTTCCCCCACGACCGTTGAGATCGAAGGAAAACAGATTCTAGTCCTCCAAGTGCCGGCCAGTTCCGACATCCACCGGTGCGTGGGTGTGGTTTATGACCGGGGGCACGACGGTGATTACGCCGTGAAAGACCCCAACCGTATTGCCGGCATGGTCAACCGCAAACGCGGCCTCTATACCGAAATGCAGGTGTACCCGCACCTGCGGTTTGTGGACTTCGAGCCGCGCGTCTTGGACACCGCCCGCCGCCTGATTGCCAGCCGGCAACCAGATCATCCCTGGCTGCGGCTGACCGACGAGGAACTGCTGGCCCAAGCCGGCTTCTGGCGACGCGATCTCGCTACCGCCACCGAGGGTTACACCCTCGCGGCGGGACTGATGTTTGGCCGCGAAGAAGTCATCCTCAGCATGCTGCCGCATTACCGGACCGATGCACTCGTGCGCCGCGTCAACCTCGACCGATACGACGACCGGATTGATGTGCGGATAAACTTGGTGGACGCCTACGACCAGTTGATGCAATTCATCGCCAAACACCTGCCGGACCCGTTCTTCATGGAAGGCGACGGCCGGGTCAGCCTGCGCGAGAAAATCTTCCGCGAACTCATCTCCAACCTGCTGGTCCACCGCGAGTATCTGGACGCGCAACCGGCCACGCTGACCGTGTTCAAGGATCGCCTCGAAATCGTCAACGCCACGCATCCCCACGGTCACGGCCCGCTCATCGCCGGCCAATTCACGCCCTATCCCAAGAACCCGGTCATTGCCCGGTTCTTCCGTCAGATGGGACGGGCCGAGGAACTCGGCTCCGGCATCCTCAACGTGACCAAGTATCTGCCCCATTACGTCACAGGCGGCCAAGCTCAGTTCATCGAAGGTTCACCCTTCCGCACCATCATCCCGTTGCCGCCGGAGACCGCCGCCCCGCAAGTCACAGGGCAAGTCGCAGGACAAGTCACAGGGCAAGTCGCCGAGGAAGTCGCGGCGGAGGTTCGCCGAGTGCTGATGACCCTCCACGGAGAGCAGTCACGGATGGAACTGCAAAACGCCCTTCAACTGAAAAGTCGGGCGAATTTCGAGGAGCGCTATCTCAAACCGTCGCTGGCAGCGGGAGTCATTGAGCCGACCATTCCCGACAAACCCAAGAGCCGACTCCAAAAATACCGCCTTACCGCCAAAGGCGCGGCGGCCGTCCAAGCGTTGAAGAAACCATGACCACACCCATTTACAAAAAACTCATCGAAGTGGCGCTGCCGTTGCCGGAGATCAATGATGCCTCCGCTTACGACAAGATGCCGGGGATCGGGCCGCATCCGAAGGGGATTCACCATTGGTGGGCACGACTGCCGTTGCCGACGGCGCGGGCGGTGTTGTTTGCGT
>CAZEQV010000242.1:0-5781 GCA_964514435.1 uncultured Verrucomicrobiota bacterium | reverse complement strand
CCTGGAGCCAGCGCAACGTAGTTGCGGGGTCCCATGTGTTCCCAAACGGAGTTTGGGAACAAGCAGCGGGGGTCAGATGCCGTTCCGTCTTCCTCACTTCTGTGGTACGTCCTTTTCGTCGGTCTGGTCGTGCTGGCTCTTGAGGTAGATGTTGCGCAACTGGAAGAAGGCCAAATTATCCACGACCGGCATCACGTTGTAGAACGGGGCCTGCCGGTCAATGTCGAGGCGGATGGGGGTTTGACGGTCGGTCTCGGCGACGGTGCGCAGGTAGCTCATCATTTCGCCGCGGTTGACGGGTGCTTGGTTGAAATACTTCTTGTTGTCGTTGAGATACCATTCGCCCTCGCGGGTGACCGAGATGATGATCTCGTTCTGGAGTTTGGCGTCGCGGGCAAACGTCGCGCGGGGCGGCGAGATGTTGAGCACCTTCTCCGGCTTCTTCAGGCTGGCGGTGACGATGAAAAATATCAGCAGCAAGAACACGAGGTCCATGAACGAGGTCATCGGCACCTCGGTATCGTTGTCATTGTCGCGTCGGATCAATCCCATGGTTGTCTCCCGTTATTGCGCGCGGCGCGCCTCCTCTTCGATGGCCTTCAGCAGGGCGTGGTCCTCGTAGGTCATCATCACCAAACTGAACCCGGTGGTGCCGGTCCAGTTTTCAAGTTTGTAAAGAATCCGGTTGAATCCCTTGCGCAGTTGGACGGGGCGGAACCCTTCGCGGGCGAATGGCACCCACGGCTGCGTGTCGGGCGGGCTTTGATAGACCAACGTGCCGTTGATCCAGCACAAGCCGAAGTCGTCGCTGGCAAACGACGCCACCACGCGCCGGTCGGCATCGGACCACACTTCGGTGTAGAAATACCAGATCGCATACGGGCTGTTGTCCACCGTGTAGGGGAAAATGCGGAGCGCGTCGTCGGCCGGTTTGCCGAGCAGATCGTTGCGGCCAAACGTGCGGTATTTCCAGCGCAACTCGCGGTTGTCGCGGCCCTTGTACACGGCATCGAGGTCAATGCCGGACTCAGGCGGATATTTGTAATGCAAATCTTCCAGCCGGCGCTCATTGCCCTTGTTCTGGCCGGGATGGGCAAACGGGCCGATGTAATACCATTTGTCCAGCGACATCCATTGCGCCGCGCCGGTCATCTCGCCTTCGCCGATGCTGGTGCCGAGGGAGACGGCCGGGTTGATCAACCGTTGGCTGCCGGATGGTCGCAGCAGGCGCGGATTCAGATAGTGGCCGTAATACGGCTCGGGCGGCGGAATGATGTTGAACTGCTGGCCGAAGATCGTCGAGAGCAGGAACGAACTGGTGGTGGACTCGGCCATCTCGACCCAGCGCGCGGCGTTGTTCACCATGTCCTGCGTTTCCAGATAGAGATCCGTCAGCTCCTTGCGAAAGGCGTCGAGCGCCGCTTGGTCATTGACGACCGTAGCCAGCAGATCTGGACGGACCGTTCGGCGTTTCGGCAATTCGAGCCGGGTCACCTCCAATGACTTGCTCACCGGCAACGGGTGCTCCAGCGAACTGGCCAGTTCCATCGCGTGGTAGCGCTCGAACATTTTGCCCACCTCGCCCTCAAACGGCGCATGGAGCCGGTAAAGTTCCACGAGGTTCAACCGCTCCGGGTCCGGCAGCGCCTGCATCGGGAACGGCGGCAAATCGGTGTCAATGCGCGGGAAATACACCGCCTTCAAATCCGGCGCTTCGAGCGTCGGCCAGGCCTGTTGCTCGATCTTTTGCTTGCGGTCGGCGTCCTCCTCGCGCATCCGCCGCAGTTTGTTGCGTTCAGCGGCCTCCATCCGCACCCTGTACTCGTGCAACTTGCGCAGCGAATCGGCGAACTTCCCTTGATACAACTTGGTCAGCGTCTCAACCGCGTTCTCGATCTCGCGGTTGGTCAACGTGACCGGCTTCGCGTCCTTTTCGCCGAACACCCAGCGATGGAGCCGTTCGTTGGAGCTGAGCACCCACAACGCCAGCGCGTGCGCCGCCACCGCGAACAGAAAAAAGATCCGGACCCGCCGCGAGGTCACCAGCCGCCACCAGAAATTGTGGCGCGTTTGGGGACGACGGATCAGCGGCTGCGGATCGCGATCGTGGGCGGTCGGTGGCATGGGAGTCGAAGTTACTTGGACGCGGCTGTTTCAGTGGCCGGCAGGTTGCTCTCGGGCAGATACCACTCCAGCAACAACTCCTGCACGATACCGTCCAACTCGTCCACATAAGCGTTGGTGCGGTTGCGGAAATAGTGGGACACAGCCAGCGCCGGCACGGCTACAATCAGACCGGCTTGCGTGGTGATCAGTGCCACCGAAATCGCACCGGCAAACACGCCGGGATCGCCGGTCTCCCCGAGCGCCCGGAACTGTCGGAAGGCGGTAATCATGCCGGAAACCGTGCCGAACAACCCGAGCAAGGGCGCGACCATGGCCGCCACCGAGATCGGATGAATCCGCCGGTAATACAAGCTGATCTCCGCGCTGACCGCGTCGCCCACGATGCTGCGGACATCGGCCATCGGCACGCGACGATGCCGGACCAGTCGTTTGATTGCGCGCGCCAGAATGCTCTCGTTGGCGTCGCACAGCGCGATGATCTCCTCGTATTTTCCTTCCTTCCACAGAGCGCGGGCCTGCTCCGCCAGCTTGTGCGGTACGATCCTCGCCCGCCGCATCCGGATCAGCCGCTCGATCGTGAACGCCACGCCGATGATGCTGCACAGCAGAATGAACCACATCGTGTTGCCGCCATCGTCAAACCAGCGTTTCACATCCGCGAAATAAACCGTCATTGCCGCTTCCGTGGGTACTGCACCCAAAATCAGCCCGGCCACCGCCAGACCGCCAACCGTCAATAATTTCCTCGAAACCATAGTTCTCCTTATCAGGGGTTAAATGTGAAAAACCGTCGCCACCGAATCGTTGCGGTCAGAACCGGCTCGACCCGCAGATTGGCGTGAGTTAACGTCCGCCCATGAAGATCGTTTTTGGGTTTGCCTTGATTCTCTTGCTCACCATCCCATCGGGCCGGGCCACTGAACCGGTTTTCTACCATGATGTTGATCTGCGGCTCACGGGCGCGCTGCTCAGTGGCGACAAACCGAAGGACCTCGTACTGTATTTCGGCTACCGGGACGGCCAATGGAACAAACACGTCGAGGGCTGGGCGCACGTCTATTGGTTTCAACCCGGCGTCCAAGCGCCAAAGGACCGGTACTTCAACGCCATGGACCACCACGGCATCGTCCAAGAATCCGCCGAAGCAGATGGTCGCATCAAGCTGAAGCTGGCGATGACCATCCGCGATGATCCGTGGGTGCCGGGCGGCCCGGCTACGTATCATCTCGATCTGAAAAGGGATGGCCGCAACTTCACCGGCACCTTTACCGGCACGTTCAAGGACCAAGAGGTGCAAGGCGAGGTGACCGGTCAGATGCGGGAGAAACTGTGGCCGTCGCCGGTAGCCGGTGTCAAGCCGTTCGCGCCCGGTGAACATCCGCGCATTATCTTCCGCAAATCGGACCTGCCGGCTCTGCGCGCGCGCATGGAGACGACGGAAGGAAAAGCGATCCTCGCCCGATTGAAAGAACAGCTCGGCGGCGGGGAAGCGATGCCGACGCAGTTTCAGACGGCGACGTCCGCCTACGGCAGCAAAGCGGTCAAGTTGCCGGTGGGCGCCTACACGCTGCAACACGGAATGGGGTTCGGGCTGTTGTATCAGCTTACTGGAGACAAGAAATATGCCGACCTCGCCCGGCAATGTGTGGATAAAGCGGTTGTCGAGAAAGTCCGCGACCGTGACCCGCGCTACAGTTGGGACCGGCCCGGCGGGAAACTGCGCGCCGGTTCAAGTTACGCGGCCATCGCCACGGCGTATGACCTTTGTTACGACGCCTGGCCCGAAGATTACCGGCGCGACTTGGCGAAGAAGATTCAGGACAAGATCATCCGCGCGCAGAAGCCGGACAACGTCGAAATGGGCGAAGCCGATGGCGAAGACCCCAATGAAAAGGCGATGGCCGAGCCGGTCAATAGCGACCTCGTGTTCAACACGCTGGGCGGTCAACATTCGCCCCTGAGCAACCATTACGGTGCATGGAACGGCGGCGGCGGCACGGCGCTGCTCGCCATCCTCAATGATCCCGGCACTGATGATGGGCTCTGCGAACTGGCGCACCGGATTTTTCAGCGCCGGGCCAAGCGCGCACTGGAAGTCGGCTACGGGTCCGCCGGGTTTTTCTTCGAGGGCCATCACTGCGGCCGGTTGAACTCGAACACCGGCCTGACCAGTTACCTCCAAGCGTTGCGCGTGGCGGAGGGCAAGGATTTCGTCGCCAACTCGCCCGAAGCGACCTGGCTGTTGACGAAATGGATCTACGAGATCGTCCGCCACGAGGGCCACCTGGTGAACCTGCAGCGCGGCATGTACGCCGCGCCCACGTTCGAGCGAAACGGGCTGTCATCGGGTGGCGATTTCTCCCAAGGCTTCGGCATCACGCCCGACGCCCACAAACCGGCTGTGCTGTGGTTCTACAATCACGTCATCAGCCCTGGCCCGAACAAGGACTACGACGCGTTGCTCTGGCCGCACCGGGCCGTCTATGCGTTTGTGAACTGGCCGATTGGCCTCGCGGAGACAAACCCGGCCGTCGTCCTTCCGAAGTATCTTCGCGACCACAAAGCCGGCTACTACGTGTTCCGCAGCGGTTGGACCGAGACCGGGGACGATGTGATGGCCACCATGTACGTCCATTCCATGCTTCCGCACACCATGACAACCGGTGTGCGCATTCCCGGCGCAATCTTCGGACACGGCGTCAACGGCAGTTTCAACGCCCTGCGCGCGCACGACCAAGTTCATGCCGACATCGAGAATGGCGCGGTCTGCATCTTGCGGTCCGGCATCCAGACATTCGTGGCCGACATGAGCGGCTTGTCCGGCGCCCCGCTGGTGCTGATCCACGTGACCGGCTTGCCCGACGTGAGCGCACCCCCCGCGCTCCGCGCCGACGACCCGCTGTCCGCCCTGACCGGCCGCTTCGAAGCCAAACGTCAACGGGTTGTTCCGCCGCCCAAAACGGAACTGACGGTGGGCATTCCCGATGTGCCGCCGGACAAAGTCCATCAGCTCGACCGTTCGTACTACCTTGCCGGCTGCAAGTTCGCGGTCACGAGCTTCCAGCAGGGCAACGCTCCCAAGGGCGAAGTCGCCGGAGAAGGGGACACGGCGAGGTTGATTCTTGGCAAACGCACCTTCGCCATCGTCAACGATCAAGTTGTCCTCGGTTGCACCGAGTAACAATCCAGCTTCCTGGGCGTTCTGCATGTTCGCGGAGCACAGCCGCTGTGTCGATCGCCGCGACCATGGTTTCCCTCCCGAACCAACGGCTGGCTGCCTGGACGACAGGCCTGCCCGTCCTACAAACAGGTGCGGTGTGCACCCACTTGGTGGGGAACTGGGAGTTTTGCCTTGAGGGGCGGGAGAGGCGGCCGGTATGATGCGCGGCCATGTCAACGCAGGACACCCGTAACATCAATCTTGATCACGTCGCGCATTTGGCGCGGTTGGAGTTGTCGGCGGCTGAGAAAGAGAAGTTCGCCGCGCAACTGCGGGATATTTTGAAGTATGTGGAGAAGTTGAGCGAGGTGGACGTGACCGCCGTGGAGCCGACGGCCCATGCGGTGCCGTTGGCGAATGTGTTGCGGGAGGATGTGGCGTGTGAGTCTATTGATCCCGCAAAGGTGTTTCGCAATGCTCCCCAACAGGCACAG
>CAZEQV010000241.1:0-5834 GCA_964514435.1 uncultured Verrucomicrobiota bacterium | reverse complement strand
GCGGTCACAGGCGATGTTGTGCGGGCGGTTGGTCAACGAGGCCAAGGAACTGCTCGACAGCCGAATCGCTGACAAGCGCGATCCTGACTTGGAAGCTCGCGCCGGCAGGATTCTGTACAAAGTCAAACTGGGGATGCCCAAGAACAAGCAGTTGCAGAAACTACTGGAGGAGCCGGACACGCGCAAGCTGCTGGATGCCGCGGAGCTGGAAGTGCTCAAAGATTCCACCAAGCGCGAGATGATGACGCTGAAGGAAGAATTGTTCTTCACGATTGACGAGAAACAACACGAGGCTGACTTGACGGAGAAGGGCAGAAAGTTTCTGAATCCATCCGATCCTGACGCCTTTGTGATTCCGGACTTGGTGACGGCACTGCAGGAAATTGACGCATCCAACGCATCGGACAGCGAGAAAGAGAAGCGCAAAGACGCGGTTCGCCAGCAGTTTGACGAACGCACGGAGAAGATTCACTGCATCTCCCAGCTCTTGCGCGCCTACTGTCTGTTCGAGAAGGATGTCGAATACGTGGTGCAGGACAACAAGGTGATGATTGTGGATGAGTTCACGGGGCGGCTCATGCCGGGCCGCCGCTGGAGCGAAGGGTTGCATCAAGCGGTCGAGGCCAAAGAAGGCGTGACGATTGAAGGCGAAACGCAGACCCTGGCCACCATCACCATCCAGAACTATTTTCGCCTCTACAAGAAGCTGGCCGGCATGACCGGCACGGCGGAAACGGAAGCGACCGAATTCCGCAACATCTACAAGCTGGGCGTCATCGTGATTCCCACGAACCGCCCGTGCGTGCGCAAGGACGAGAACGATCGCGTGTACAAGACGCGGCGAGAAAAGTTCAACGCCATCGTGGCCGAAGTGGCGGAACGTCACGCGAAGGGGCAACCGGTGCTCGTCGGCACCATCAGCGTGGATGCCAGCGAAGTCCTGTCGCGGATGTTGAAGCGCCAGAACATTCCGCACAATGTTCTCAACGCCAAATACCATCAGCGTGAAGCCGAAATCGTGGCCTTGGCCGGCCAGCGCGGATCCGTAACCATTGCCACGAACATGGCGGGGCGCGGCACCGACATCAAGCTTGGCCCCGGCGTGGCGGAATTGGGTGGCTTGCACGTGATCGGCAGCGAACGCCATGAGGCGCGGCGCATTGACCGTCAGTTGCGCGGTCGCTGCGCCCGGCAAGGTGATCCGGGCAGCTCCCGTTTCTACGTGTCGCTGGAAGACGATCTCATGCGGTTGTTTGGCAGCGGTCGCATCGCCAACATCATGGAGAAGTTGGGGATGAAGGAAGGCGAGGAGCTTCAGCATCCGCTGTTGAACCGATCCATTGAAACGGCCCAACGCCGCGTGGAGGAACACAACTTCTCCATTCGCAAGCGGACGCTGGAGTTCGACGATGTGATGAACAAACAACGGGAAGTGGTGTACGGATTCCGCAACGAAATCCTCCGGGGCGAGAATCCGCGCGAAGCCATCTTCAACATCATCGAGGAAGTGGTGGAACTGCGCGTGGCGCAGCACCTGCCGGAAGGTCAGATGGAGGACGAGTGGGACCGGGGAGGTCTTGTGCGCTGGGCGAATCATTCATTCCCGATCGGCTTGCGGATGGAGGAAATCGCGCACAAGACGGCCGAGGAGGTTCGGCTACATATCTTCGAGCGGGTGACCAAGGCTTACGAGACCAAGGCCGCGCACGAACAGCTCGACACGTTGCGGATGATCGAACGGCTGATAGTGCTGAATGCGTTGGACCGGTTGTGGCAGGAGCATCTCTACAACATGGATCAGTTGCGGGGCGGCATCGGGTTGCGGGCGTATGGCCAGCGCGATCCCTTGGTGGAATACAAATCGGAGGCGTTCGCGATGTTCGACGAGATGATGGCCAACGTGAAAAACGAGATTGCCGGCAATGTGTTCCGGTCGGCCAGCTCGCTCGCGGCATTCGAGAATTTCCTGCGCGCGTTGCCCCAGCAGCTCAGGGGACCGGAACTGAACGCAGGCGGTGCATTCTCCCGCGGCGCGGCGGGGGCGACCAGCGGCACATCGAGCACAGCGGGCGGCGAACTCGTCGAAGAGGCGATCCAGAAAGTCAGCGCACCGGTGCGCCGCGAGATGCCAAAGGTGGGGCGTAACGATCCGTGTCCTTGCGGCAGCGGCAAGAAGTTCAAGCAGTGTTGCGGCAAGAACGGGTGAAGCGACTCGATCAACATCAAGTGGGACGGCTTGCGGACCTGTCGCTTCGTTGCCTGTTGCCGGCGTGCACCGGGCTTCTGCTCGCGCTGGCTTTGCCGCCATTTCAGCATGTTGAGTTGGCGTGGGCCGGCTTGATTCCGTTGATGGTGGCAACAGCGGGATGCGAAAGAGGGGAGGCGTTCCGGCGCGGTTATCTGGCCGGCTTTGTGTTTTTCGGAATGACGGTCTGGTGGACGTGTCACGTGACCATTCCCGGCATGGTGGGGTTGGTCGCATTTTTGGCGTTGTATTTTGGGTTGGCCGGTATGTGGTTCGCGCTGTTGATGCGACGATGGGATCCGCCCAAGGATTCGGCGCTGAAACACATCGGGATCAGCATCGCCATGACAGCCGGTTGGGTTACGCTGGAGTGGGTGCGCGGCTGGTTCTTGTTCGGCGGCTTCGGCTGGAACATGATTGGGGTGACGCAGTGGCGCACGATACCGGTCATCCAATTCGCCAGTGTGACCGGGGTGTATGGCGTCAGCGCATTGGTGGTGCTGGTGAATGCGACGCTGTTCTTTACCGGGCGGCGTTTTGTGCGGCAGGTGCGGGACCGTCAGGTGGCGCGCCGGCTGAGTTGGGAGTTTTACCTTGGAGTGATCCTGTTTGCGGTTGCGTTCGTTGGCGGATTGCGGGTCATGATGTCGCAGGAGCAAGCGTACCGGAATGGATCAGCGCGATCATTGCGTCTGGCGGCAGTGCAGGGAAACATTCCGCAATCGTTGAAGATGGTGCGGGAAGCCGAGGCTCCCCATGTGCTGGCCACGTACCGGCGGTGGACGGAAACCACCTTCCCGGCGAAACCGGAGTTGATCATCTGGCCGGAGACAGCCACGCCCGGCTACCTGCGGTTCGATGAGGATTGTTATGCGTTAGTGACCAACCTGGCCGCCACGTCGGGCGCTTATTTGTTGACCGGTTCGATGGACGCGCAATTCAACGGTGAGAACGCGCGCGCGGATTACAATGCGGCATTGATGATTCGTTCGGACGGTTCGCTAGCCGGACTCTACCGGAAGATACATTTGGTGCCTTTTGGTGAGTACGTGCCCGTGCGGAACGTGTTGCCGTTCTTGAAGTGGCTCACGCCGATAGGTGAAAGTCTGGAGCGGGGCCGGGAGTTGACTCACTTCCAAGTGGCACGACTCGATCCTGCCTCTGACACATTCAAGCAAGCCACGTTTGGCGTGGTGATTTGTTTTGAAGACACCGTGCCGGAATTGTATCGGCGATTTGTTTCACCGGATGTGGATTTCATGGTGAACATAACAAACGATGGTTGGTTCCAGGAATCGCCGGCGGCGATGTTGCATCTGGCCAATGCGGTGTTTCGAGCGGTGGAAACGAGACGGAGTTTGGTGCGGGTAACGAATTCCGGTATGACTTGTGTGGTGGATGCGACCGGGCGGGTGGTGACAAAGCTGCCGGCCTTCATGCCGGGATGCATGACATTTGAACTGCGGATGACGGATGATCGGGGTACGACTTTCTATGTAAAGCACGGGAACGTATTTGCTTGGAGTTGCGCTGGCTTGACAATTATGCTTGTATTCGCGCTGTCAGGCAAGCGGTTGAACGGGTGATTCGTGGGTTACCACGGCTGACTTTCAAGCGCTTTACTGGGTGTCGCGTAATCACAACAAACAGAAAGGAATATAGTCATGAGTCATGTATGGAGTTGTTTCTCAGGGAGGCTCTGCGCTTTCCTGGCTGTGGTGTATGCGGTTGGCGCGTTGAGCGCATCGGCTGCTCCGTTCACCGATAACTTCAACAACTTGATCGCCGAGATTCAAGGCCGGTTGGAGTCGGATTTTCCAGGTGAACTGACCAAGGAGCAGGCGAAACCGAAAAAGGCTTTGGAGAGCATCCTGGCGCGGTTGAACAAGACAACGGGCGTGACCGACGAAGGCAAGTTGTTCAAGAAGGATGTCATCAACGCTTTTGTCATCACGAAGTTGCTTGAGAAGACGTTCCCGGGTGAGTTCGAGACCAATGAAGTCAGTGCGGCGGTCAATTCTTGGCCAGCTCTGTTGGAGGAAATGCTGGGCCTGTTCTCCGGTGACATCTCGGATATTCTGGCGCAAGCTGGCACCTTGCTGGAATCAGCGCCCGATTGCAGCGCGTCCACCAAGTCTGAAACCACGATTCTCGTGGCGGAAGACTTGCTGAATCAGGGACAAGCGGCGTTGACCTTTACGGACTATGCGAAGTTTGTCCGCAAGGCCGTGGTAAAGGCTCAGGTGGCTTTGAAGTTGGCCAACTCCGCGCTGAATTGCAGCACGGGCGGCGGCAGTATCGGCAGCACGGGTGTGCGGATGAAGATTGATGGACAAGCGTGGAGCACGTCGAACGCCAGCGGTGGTTATAACACTACCACCAAGGCGCTATCGTTTGGCGGATTACGCTTGGGCAATCCCAATACGACTCTAGGTTTGAGTGCCATCAATGTGACCGTTCCCGGGACCTATCCCATCACCATGGGTGCTGGCGGTTACACGGTGTTGTCAGCCATTCCAACGGCCTACCTCGTCACGGGCGGGACGGTTACGGTTGAAGTCTTGAACACCAGCAATGGCGACTTCAAGGCGACCTTCTCGTTCACGGCCACGGGTACAAGCGGTTCCATCACGGTGACCGATGGCGAAATCACGGTGAAGAATCTGCCGATCACAAATTAGTCCGGTTAAGACAGGCAATGACGACGAGGGTGGCCAGCAACGGTCACCCTCGTTTCTTTTTCAGCTCGCGCAGAACAAGTTGCGTCCTTTGACCAAAGCTCGCATTTTGCCGTCGGCCACATTTCGGTGAAGCATCCAGAATCCGCAATCGGGATGCACCCATTTAATCCTCTCGGATCCGAGAATGCGTACCGCTTGTTCGATCCGTTTGGCCACTTCATCGGCCGTTTCGATTTCGTTGTCTTTGATGTCAATGACCCCGACGCCGAGCGCGATTTCGGGTTTGAGCTCCCTGTAGAGTTCCAACTCACCGGGACCTCTCCGGGCAAATTCCAAAACAAGATGATCGCAATCCAATGCGTTGAAGAATGTCATCAGCGAGGAATACTGGCCGCGCTGAATGCTTTGGCCTCCATAGTTGCCGAAGCACAGGTGGACGGCCATTTGGCCGCGCGCTCCGCCGAGAACTCGGTTGATGACCTGTGCCGCCATCAGGGAATCGCCGGGCGAGCCGGGAAGATTGGCTTCATCCACTTGCAGGACATCGGCGTCAATCTGTTCGATTTGTTTGCGCAAAACATCGGCAATGGAAAGAGCCGCCAATTTGCGGTCGCCATAGTGAACATCCAGCAAGGTTTTGACCAGCATGTAAGGACTAGTGACGGTAAACTTCAGGGGTTTCCGTGTGACCTTTCGCATCATTTCGAAATCGGAGGGAAGATTGAGTGTCCCCGTGTCAATCTTGCCGCGGATGACGCCCGCAGGCCGGGTGCGAAAACTCATGCCGGGTTGATTGCGAAACCGGGCGAGTTCTTCAGGTGTGCATTTGACTGTGATGCCGTCCATCGGACGAATGAAGTACTCGATCATGCCGTTCGTTTCGGGGTGGTTGACATCAAACCGTGAGA